>JAZDPK010000057.1:0-16403 GCA_043797615.1 Parcubacteria group bacterium | reverse complement strand
GAATAAGAAAATATCGATTGAACTTATTCATCGGAGAACATGTTTGGCGATTCAATCATCGAAACTTAACTCGTAAGGAACAAACAGAAAAAATTTATCAATTATTGATCAAATTTGGTGGCAGATTTTAGAAATTACCCTAAATTAATATATGGATGCACTTTTACTTCCACTGTAATTTTATTATCAACAACGAAATCAAGAAAATATTCTCCGACTGGTTTACCTTGAAAATATACAATTATATTCCTTTCTCTCTCGTGGTCTATCTTTTTTCTATCAAAATCCAGCGAAATCGCGCGATGAAAATATTTTTCCTTTAAATCATAACCTAATTCGTTATACACCTTATAACAAGTATCCATTATCGAATAGCTTAATTCCGGATGAATAATTTTAGCCATGATATATTCTGTATTATTTATTCTTAATGAATTCGTGTTTATTAGTGCCAATTCGCGTAGTTCGTGACATTATTTTTTCTCCAACAGCATTTTTATACAATGAACCGGACATTCTTCCGCGCAGATTCCGCACCCTTTGCAATAATCCAAATCCTTCTCGTAAAAAACTTTTCCCTGCAGGGCTTTTTCCCCGACCGGAAAAACGCACCCTTCGGGGCAGACTCTGGCGCAGGCGCCGCAAGCGATACATTTATCGTGATCAACGACCGGAACGTAAACGCGCCAATTGCCGGTTTTGTTGTTTCTTGTCGAGCCGGGAGCGGCTGATATGTTTATCTTCATAATAAATTGCGAGGAGTGTAGCGACGAAGCAATCTTCAATCCTCAATTAGTTGATACTTTTGTAAGCTTCTTTCATCGCTTCAATATTCGGCCCGGCCAATTCCGGCTTGAACATTTCCTTGATCGCCTTTTCCAGCGCTTCCAAGCTAACAATTTTACTCATGGACGCGAACGCGCCGAGCAAAGCGGTATTAATGAAAGGCTTGCCGATTTTTTCCAATGCGATTTTCGTCGCGTGAACGGCGACAACGTTTTTATTTCGCGAAGCGTCCGCCGTAGCTTTAGCGAAGGCGGATTTTTCCGAATTGATTAAAATCCCTTTGCAATTTTTTATTCCATTTAATACCGGCGAATCCGCGCCAATCAACGTCGGATCCTGAATAATAAGGTAATCGGGGAAATAAATCTGCTCGCGCAGCCGGATTTTCTCGTCCGAAACGCGGCAAAACGCTTCCACCGGCGCGCCCCGGCGCTCCACGCCGAAACTGGGAAACGCTTGCGAGTGCTTTCCTTCGTGGAACGCGGCCTTTGCCAGCAGCTCCGCCGCCGTGACCGTGCCTTGGCCGCCACGGCCGTGAAATCTTATTGAAGTCATTTTATTCATAATTTCGCGAATAAGAACGAATATACACGAATAGTCACGAATTACATTAGACGGATAACATAAGACATTCGCGCTTATTCGTGTTAATTCGTGTATTTAGCGACTTTTTATTTTTAAAAATTGTTGAATTATCCCGTCCCACGTCGCCAACGGAAGCACGCCCGGAATTTTATAGCCGTTGATAAAGAATGTCGGCGTGCCCTGCACTTCGCCGTCGGTCGCCGCGTAATAATCCTTCCGCAGCTGCGCCGCGGTCATCGAATCGCCGATGCAAGCTTCGAATTCCTTGATATTCATTCCGACCGACTCGGCCACCATATCAAGATTAAGAGCGTTGATCGTGTCGGCCACTTCGAATAGCCGATCGTGAAACGGCCAAAACTTTCCCTGGCGATTCGCGCAGATAGCGGCCGCGGCCAGATCGGGCGAATCTTCCGACACAACCGGATAATTGCGCCAATAAAATTTAACTTGATCATGATATTTCGTCATCAGTTGCTGCATGATCGGATACGCCAAGAGCGTATTGTGGCAATTGAAATCGCCGAACTCCACGATGGAAACGGTGGCGTTGCCGTTGCCGACGCTCGGCGTCAAATCGTCGATCAAAAGCTTCATGTCGTAAGGCGGCTTTTCATTCTCCATGTCTGTCGTCATGTATGTTCCGCTTTGCATTTGATTGTAAACGACGATGAATTGATAGATGTAAAAAGGCAAAAAAATCACCACACCAAAAGCGAGTATTATCAATATAATACCCCACCAGCGCTTGTACCAGAAATTTTTCTTTTGTAATAATTCGACATCTGACATAAGAAAACAGATTCTTGGCATTTTAAATTGCGGGATAAAGACGGGATTAACGGGATAAATGTGATTGGCTTGGTAAAATTATCTAGACAATCTCGTTTATCCCGCCTGCCTGCCGGCCGTGCTCCGCCATAGCGGCTACGCGACGGCGAGTAGGCAGGTTTATCTCATAATTTTCGTCTTTATATCTTCTTTGTCATTCTTATTCTTTTTCTTCGACATTTTCATTTTACCACAAATCGCAATCAATGTAAAAAAAATAGAAGTTAGAGGTTAGAGATGGGAAATTGGAAAATTCTCAAATAGATTCTTTCCAACTTCCAACATCCCACCTCCCACCTCCAAAATCATTGACATTCCGATTTGGCCATGCTATACTTCCGATTGACGCAAATTCAAACATTATGATCACCACCATCATCACCATCGTCCAATTGGTCTCTGCCTGCGCGCTCATCGCTTTGGTTTTGCTGCAAAACCGGGGCGGCGGCTTGTCCGGCATCTTCGGCGGCAGCGAAGTTACAAACGTTTTCCGCACCAAGCGCGGGCTCGAGAAAAACATCTTCATCCTGACCATCATCTTCTCCATACTTTTTATTGGCCTTTCCGTCGCCAATATCTACTTCAGCAAATAAAATCTCTGCCGGCCGCATCGCGCCGTAGAACGCAGATAAAAAGGAACGCGATTTTTTAACTTTATCCCGCGTTCCCGTTTTCATTCACTTTTGTGCCGATAATCAAAAATTTCCTGTTCAAATTAAAAATGCGGCTGAAAGAAAAATGGCGCCGCGAAAAATTGGCGAAATTCCACCGGCACGACGAGCGGCTGGTGCAGAGCCTGTCCGCCAGAAAACGCGCGCCTTCGATGCGCCAGCTCGCTTATATTTCCGAATATCTTTCGAAAAACGAACGCCTGTCGATCCGCATCCTGACCGGCGTCATTATCATTGCGCTCGCTTCTCTCGTTCTCAACTTCTACTGGACGCGGTCGGCGCCCTCGCCGCGCCAGGGCGGCAGCTACACCGAAGGATTGATCGGATCGCCGCGCCATCTGAATCCGCTGTTCGCGCCGGCCAATGACGTTGATCTGGACATCGACGCGCTGGTCTATTCCGGGCTGCTGAAATTCAAAAACGGCAGTCTGACAAACGATCTCGCGGAAAACTACCAGATCAGCGACGACAGGAAAACCTATTCCTTCAATCTGCGCCAAGGCGTCAAATGGCACGACGGCGAGCCTTTCGGACCGGACGACGTGGTGTTCACCGTCAACCGGATCAAGGATCAGAAGACCGGCACGCCGCTTTACTATAATTTCCAAGGCGCCGAAATCGAAAAAACCAACGACTTCGGCGTCAAATTCACGCTCAGCGAGCCTTTCGCCCCGTTTCTCGAAAGCCTGACCATCGGCATCCTGCCCGAGCACATCTGGAGAGATATTCAGCCGGCGAACATGATGCTGGCCGAATACAATACGAAGCCGATCGGCACCGGGCCATACCAATTTAAATCGCTGATCAAGGACAAAAACGGCGATATCAAAAGCTACAATCTGACGCGCAACAAAGGCTACTACCGGAATCCAGTCTACGTCAACGATATCTCGTTCAAATTCTACGATTCGTTCGATTCGGCGGTCGAAGCGCTGAACAACAAAAACATCGAAGGCATGAGCTATCTGCCGAAAGAGCTGCGCGACCGCGTCATTAACAACCGGAATCTGAAATTCAACCTCCTGCATCTGCCGCAGTACACGGCCGTCTTCTTCAATTACGACAACAATCCGGTTTTGAAGGACGCGAAAATGAGGCAGATCCTGTCGCACGGCGTCAACAAGGAAAAAATCGTGAACGAAATTTTAAACGCCGAAGCGCAGGCCATCGAAAGCGCGATCCTGCCCGACTCCCTCGGCTATACCGGCGACATCGCCGCCTTCAAATTCGACGTGCAGAAAGCCAGAGATCTCTTGGACCGCGCCGGCTGGAAGCTCGCTGATTACGAAAACGAAGGCCGGGACACGGGCAATCCGGGGGCAGCGGATAATTATCCTTTCCAAGTGCGCAAATACCAGAACCGGTATCTGGAATTCTCGCTGGCGACGGTGAACCAGCCGGAAAACGTGCGGATCGCCAAAGAGCTGCAGAAGGAATGGCAGCTGCTGAACGCCAAGGTCAATCTGGTCATCGTCAATCAGGACAAGATCGCCGAAACGATCAAAAGCCGCGGCTACGACGCTCTGCTTTACGGCCAGATCATGGGACAGGATCCTGATCCCTATCCTTTCTGGCATTCGAGCCAGCGGGTTTATCCGGGCTTGAATCTGACGTCATTGAACAATCCGGATATCGACAAGCTGCTCGAGGACGCGCGCAAAATCTCGGATGACGCGAAGCGCGCCGACAAGTACCGGCAATTCGAAAAAAAATTGGCCGATTTGGCGCCGGCGGTCTTTCTTTTCAACCCGACTTACACTTATCCTCAAAATAAGAAAATCAAAGGCTTCGGCGCGGCCAACATCCTCGCGCCGGCCGACCGCTTCAGCCAGGCCAATGAATGGTACATCAAGACGGATCGCGTCTGGCAGAAATAAAAAAAATCAAAAGGCTTGTTCGGGTGAGCTTGGCCAAGCTCACCCGAACGGAGCCCATTGCGAGCTTGGCCAAGCTCGCCTAAATCAAAAAAACATTAATCAAAATTATTTTATTTTAAAAAAATTATGACAGAAAAAACTTTAATTCAAAAACAACCGCGCCGATATTTCTCGCGGCGGCGCCCCTCGTTTGCGGGCAGACCGAACGCCGGACAAAACCGCTTCAGCCAGCGCCGCGGTCATGGCCGTTTCAACGCGCAAAGAATCAACCGGAAAACGCTTGCTCCATATCCGCCGGCTGCGGCCAAAGCGCAAACAGCGGCGCGTCCCGCCTTTTCCGGCAGGCCTGCCAGCGCCGTCAAACCGGCCGCGGTCCGGCCGCCATCCGCTCCGGTCAGGCAAAATGCGGAAAAGCTCCGAATCATTCCGCTCGGCGGCCAGGAAGAAGTCGGCCGCAACATGACGATTTTCGAATACGGCAAAGACATCATCATTCTGGATATGGGCATCCAGTTTCCGGAAGAAGACATGCCGGGCATCGACTACATCATTCCGAACGTGAGCTATCTGGAAGGCAAAGAAAAAAACATCAGAGCCGTAATTTTAAGCCACGGCCATTTGGACCACATCGGCGCCGCGCCCTTATTATTGAAAAAAATCGGCTATCCCCTGCTCATCGGCCGCGATCTGACCATCGCGCTCGTCAAAAAAAGGATGGAGGACATCGAGCCTGATTCGATAAAAAATTTAAATGTGATGCGGATAAAATCGGAAAACGATCGATTCACCTTCGGCCGGTTCCGCATCGGCTTTTTCAAAGTCGAACACTCGATCATGGACGCGGTCGGCGTCATCATCAATACGCCGTCCGGAACGGTCATCCACCCGGGCGACTGGACAATGGATCTCCATCCGGTGAGCGGCAAGATCCTGACCTACCATCATCTGTCCAAGCTGCCCAAGCCGACGATCCTCATGCTGGAAAGCCTGGGCGCGATCGACACTTCCACGGAAAAAATTTCCGAACGGACGATGTACGCCAATCTTGAAAAACTGATCGACGAAGCCAAGGGCAAAGTGATCATCGGCACATTCTCGTCGCAGATCAAGCGCGTCGGGCATTTGCTCGAATACGCGAAAACCGTCGGCAAAAAAGTCGCCTTGGTCGGCTACAGCATGAAAATGAACATTGAAATCGCCAAAGAACTGGGCTATGTTAAGATAGACAAAGGCACGCTTATTCCGGTCGAAGGCATCCACAAAGTGCCGGAGAACAAAACCATCATCATCTGCACCGGCGCCCAGGGCGAGGGCAACGCCGCGCTGTCGAGAATAATCAGCGGCGACGACCAGCATGTGAAGATACGGAAAAACGACACGATTATTTTTTCCTCGTCGGTTATCCCGGGCAACGAACGGACGATTCAAAGGTTAAAAGACAATCTCTACCGCGAATGCGACAATGTCATCCACAACAGCATCATGGACGTGCACACGAGCGGACACTGCAACGCCGCCACGATCAAAGACATGCTCCGCCAGATCCGGCCGACTTATTTTCTGCCGGTATACGCCAACCATTACATGCTGAAGGAAGCGGCCAAGCTGGCTGTCAGTATCGGCTTTCCGAAAGAGCGCATTTTCGTGCTGGACAACGGCTCGATCATCGAATTCCATGCCGGCAAAGCGGCTGTTTCGCCGAAAAAGACCGATGCCAGCTACGTTTTTGTCGACGGCCTGGGCGTCGGCGACATCAGCCAAGTCGTTTTGCGCGACCGGCGCATGATGGCCGATGACGGCATGTTCGTGGTCATCGCCACGGTCAAGCGAAAAACCGGCGAACTGGTCGGCAGCCCGGACATCATTTCGCGCGGCTTCGTTTATATGAAAGAAAACAAGAAATTGATCGAGGAAGCGCGCGGCCTCGTCAAAAAAATCTGCAAAGACAAAGGAAAAAACTTTAACGCCGACATCATGGAAATAAAAAACAAACTGCGCAACGGCATCGGCTCTTTCCTCTACAAAAAAACAAAGAGACGGCCAATGGTCTTGCCCGTGGTTATTGAAGTTTAAAATTTGATGCGAATATAATATTATGCGAATGCCGCGAATAAATTTTCCGAATTAATTCGTGATAATTCGCTTTAATTCGCCTGCCTTGCCGTAGCATTGCGAAGACAGGTTCGTGAAAACAATATGAAAAAAATCGTCATCAGCGGCATCCAGCCGTCCGGCATCATCCATCTTGGCAATTATTTCGG
Source organism: Parcubacteria group bacterium (assembly GCA_043797615.1). Lineage (GTDB taxonomy): Bacteria > Patescibacteriota > Patescibacteriia > UBA11705 > JABHMO01 > JAZDPK01. Next base: position 9,392 of record JAZDPK010000057.1, on the reverse strand, counting down.
CGCCATGCACAACTGGCTGAAATTGCAGGACGCATACGAATGCCTGTTCTTCATCGCCGATCTGCACAGCCTCACCGTCTACCAAAAGCCGGAAGAGCTTGGCCAGAACATAAAAACTTTGGCGAAATTATATCTGGCTTGCGGCGTCGATCCGGAGAAAAACGTCATTTTCCGCCAGTCGGACGTGAAAGAGCACAATGAACTCGGCTGGATTTTGAACACCGTAACCCCGATATCCGAGCTGGAGCGCATGACCCAGTTCAAAGACAAATCAAAACAGCATAAAGAGAACATCAACGCCGGCCTGTTCACTTACCCATGCCTCATGGCGGCGGACATTCTGCTTTACGACACGAACGTCGTGCCGGTTGGCGAAGACCAGATCCAGCACGTGGAATTGACAAGAACGATCGCGAAAAAATTCAACGCCAAATTCGGCGAAACGTTCTTCGTGCCTGAGGTTTTGATCAATAAAATGACCGCCAGAATAATGGGACTGGACGGTCCGCTGAAAAAAATGAGCAAGAGCGCGTCGAACAAGAACAATTTCATCTCCATGACCGACAGCCCGGACGCCATCCGCCAAAAAATCAAAAAAGCGGTGACCGATTCCGGCGCGGAAATCGTTTATACGGAAAAAAAGCCGGCGCTCGCCAATCTCCTGTCGATTTATTGCGCGGTTTCCGGCAAGGAAATCAAAGACATTGAAAAAGAATTTATCGGCAAGGGATACGGCGATTTCAAAAACGCCTTGGCCGAAGAAATCATCAAATTCCTCGACCCGATCCAGAAAAAATTCAATTCGATCACGGACAAAGAGCTGGAATCCGTCTTGGAAAAAGGCGCGGCCAAAGCGCGGAAGCTGGCCGAAGCGAAAATGAAAATCGTGAAGAAAAAACTGGGGTTATAATCTACATTTAAACTTCAAGGCGCTGTCATTGCGAGCCTGCCTACCGGCCGTGCTCCGCCATAGCGGCTACGCGACGGCGAGCAGGCAGGGAGCTTCAACGACGAAGCAATCTGCATCCGACAGCGCTTTTATTTTGCCGCGCTGAAAAAGGGGCGACAACCGCGCTCATGCGCGATTTAAATTACCCCGCATTTTGAATGCGGGAGGAAAGATTCAAAACTTTCTTAGCCGAACTCTACTCATTTAAATTACCCCGCCATTTAGGGCGGTCGTCTCCAAAGTAACATTTTTAAGACTTCCCCTGCCTAAATGCAGGGGTAATTATCCCAAGACGCGCCCTGACAAGCCGCCTTCGTTAACACCTACGCATAAAGCTTCGGTGTTCAAGAAAACTACGGTGGCCGAGACGAGTCAGGGATAATTACAATCTTACCCCGCACTCGCCCGCCTTGCCGTAGCTTAAGGCGGAGGCAGGTTGTGCGGGAATAAAGATTTAAATCTCTATATAAATTTGTAAATTCGTATATTTGTAAAGATTCGTAATTAGTAACAATCAAAAAGCCGCCCGGTGTTTCGCCGAGGGGCTTTTGCTTTTCATGTAATCTTCAACTGATCAACGGGAAATCATGAATCCAGAAATCCGTGCACTCCTTTTTTGAAAACCACGACTTCCGGCGCGAGCCCTTGCGAATGTTTTATGATTTTGAACATGGGAATTTCTGACTTATCCTTGATTTTCAATCGGCAGCATTCGAGAATTTTCTTAACTTGATCTTCCTTAATTCCGAACAAATTGCAGACGGTCGGAATGTCAACGTCCGCGAATCCGGTCAAATTTTTCATGAGCGCTTTTAACATCTCTTTCTCTTGCTTCGTGATGCCGCCCGGAAAAACAACGCGCCGCAGCAGCCGCTGATAATTTTTTTGGCAGGATTTCTTGAAGCTGTCTGTTCCTTTCATTTTCCGCTCCTTTAATATTTCTTTTGTTTCGGATAAAACATCATCGTCGCTTTGGTGTCCCAGTGCTTGTCATACATTCCGCCGCCTGAATATTCGATTTTGATTTCGAATTGGTTTTTGTATTTTTCTTCAATCTGTCTAACCACTGCATTGACCCAATCGATGCAACGATTAGATGAAGGCCATTCTTTCAAATAGCACTCATTTTGTTCGCCAGAACCTTCCATGTTCACTTCAATTATCTGCAACGGCTTCAGTTCCGTGATTTCCAGATGATGCGGATTGAACTCGACCGCCTTTTTCACCTGTGAAATGTCGATTCGCGGTACAGCTTCAAGATTAATTTTTAACGCCTCTTTTTTATTTAACGGCGGATTTACAATGCCATACCCGATAATCAAAAGGATCCCTCCTACTGCGATAACGATCATGACTGCTTGCTTCAATGTTTTCATTTTCATCTGCTCCTTTTCCTTAGTTTGGGGTTAAACTGACCTCGAATTGTCAAAGTGCTTTGACGATATTGAATTTTAGCACAAACATCGGATATGTCAACCGATTTTTAAAATAAAAAAACCGCGGATAACCGCGATCTTTTTAGCCCCAAACGAGCGAATAAGCCGGATTCTGTTTACCTCGCCGAAGCCTTGCGGCGTAGGCGGGTTTTCACTGTCATCTATCTGGGCCGGGCATTGCTGCCAAGCTCGAGCAGGCTACCTAATTTGCCCTTGCTTCCAAGTAAGGATTTAGCCGTTTCATTTCAACCTTCGGTTGAAATGTCCTCCGAAGCTTTACGCGTAGGAGGACACCCGTCCTATAGTTGAATTCGCCCTCCTTCGCTAAAGCTACGGAGGGCGGATTTTTTCTCGCGAAAAAATCCGTCACTGTTCGCACCTCTATCTCACGATTGGCGGGAGTTACCCGCTACTCATGTCAATTAAATGGCCGGAAGTCCGGACTTTCCTCTCAAAGTTAATAAACAAAGAGCGACAGTTCTGCTTGTTTGGGACGCTAGAATTATAGCAGATTTTTTTTATCTTGTCAACCATTAACGGAATTGATATAATACGGATATTACAGATGTAAACGGATTACGCGGATTCATTTTGAATATTATAACAAAATTAATCCGCCGTATCCGCTGCTTTTATCCGTTTTATCCGTTTTCTTTATGAAGAAACAAGCCGAATTATTTTTCACATTTTTAAAAATCCCGGCCGATTATTTGACATTGGTCGTTGCCGGCCTGCTCGCCTACTACATCCGATTCGAACAAACCGTGCGCGAACTCCGGCCGGTCATTTTCGAATTGCCTTTCAAAGATTATTTCTATTACACATTATTCGTCGCAGTAATCTGGCTGATCTTTTTCGCCTGGGCCGGATTATATTCGTTTCAACGGAGAAAAATCACGGCCGAATTTTCGCGCGTCATTCTCGCCTGCTCCACCGGCATGACCGCGGTCATCATCTACATGTTTTTCGTGCGCCAGATGTTTTCCTCGCGCTTCATTATTTTAATCGCTCTGATTTTAAGCGTCATTTTGATCGCGATTGAAAGAAGCTTGCTGCGAAAAATCCAAAATTACGCCTTGAGCCGCGGCTGGGGCAGCCACAAAGTTATCATCATCGGCCAAGACAAGGATACGGACGAAATCGTCGCTACTTTCGAAAATCAATCTTACCTCGGCTATAAAATAGTCGCGCGAATCAGGAATTTCGAGAGAATCAGCGCAAACGAATTGATGCAGCTTCACCAAAAATATAAGATTGATGAAATAATACAGGCGGATTCCACATTATCCCGAAAATATTCGATCGCTTTGATCGATTTCTGCAACGAGCACAACATCATTTTCAAATACGCGGCCGGCCCGTTTGAATCGCGCACCAGAAACGTGGAAGTGCACATGATCGCCGGCGTGCCGCTGGTTGAAATCAAGAAAACCAAACTGGACGGCTGGGGAAAAATCATCAAGCGGCTGATCGATTTGATTTTCAGCACGATTTTAATTATAATTTTCAGCCCGCTTATGCTGGTGATCGCGATTTTGATAAAAATGGAAGACAAAGGCCCGGCGATTTACAAAAATGAACGGGTGGCGAGAAAAGGCGCGTTCAACGTTTACAAATTCCGTTCCATGTACGTAAAATATTGCATCGGCAAGCAATTTGAAAAATGCATCAAGCAATCCGACGCTCTGAAATTCGAAACTGAATTGATCAAAAAAAATTCCGAACGCCAAGGCCCGGTCTACAAAATATTGAAAGACCCGCGCCGCACCAAGATCGGCCGGTTCATCGAACGCACTTCGATCGACGAATTGCCGCAATTGTTCAACGTCTGGATCGGCAACATGAGCCTGGTTGGCCCGCGTCCGCATCAGCCGCGCGAAGTGGATAAATACGCGAAGCACCATCGCCAGGTGCTGGACATCAAGCCGGGCATGACCGGCTTCGCGCAGATTTCCGGCCGCAGCGATCTGGATTTCGAGGACGAGGTCAGACTGGACGCGTATTACATCGAGAATTGGTCGCTGGCCTTGGATTTCTGGATTATTTTGAAAACGCCGTGGATCGTGTTAAAGAGAAAATCGAAGGTATAATTTATCACTAATTACACGAATCCGCACGAATTATTGCGAATTTCTATGGAATGATTCTAGACAATATTGGTTTGGAATCATTTTTATTAATCAAACCGTTGACAAACGCCGCATTTTGCGTTAACCTTAAGACAAACCGTTATTTGACAACAAAAACAGTTAATATAGATACTGACGTTGATTCTTAAATCAATTACCTAGTAAATCCGTATAATCTGTATTCTTTAATCCGTACATCCGTAACCCAAAGGAGGATATCATGGAAAACGCGCTTCGCATGCAGATCAATCTTCTATCGGCTAATAAAAGACCGCACAAAAAGAAATCAGGTGAAAAGGCCGTTTTATTAGCGACGTACATTCTCTATTACTTCACCCTGACTATTACATTCGTTCCTGCGACGATAATAATCGCTGTCAAATTCTTATTCTACGACATCTGGCGCGGCAATCTCATGCAAAAACAAATCCGCAATTTCACCTGGCGCTTCGCCCTCATGATCGAATCCGGCCTGCCGCTTGTCCAAGCGCTGGATTTCTTGGCTGTCACGGCCAAAGGAAAATTCGCGAAAATCATCGGCCAGATCAAATACGAGGTCGAAGGCGGATCAACATTGTGCAACGCGATGGCAAAAACGCGATTTTTTCCGTTGTTTTATGTGCAGATCATCGGCGCCGGCGAAATCGGCGGGATTCTGGACACCATTCTAATTCGACTGAACGATTATTATAAAATGAAGATCTCATCGCAGAAAAACGTGATTCATTTTTCCTGGCTAATGGGCATGATGCTGTCATCCGGCGTGCCGATTCTGGACGCGCTGAAAATAACCGCTGACATGTTTCTGCGCGACAAAAAATTCGCCAAAGCGATTATGCACATGCGGCAAAAAATTTCCGAAGGCCAAAAAAATATGACCAACGCAATGATGGAATCTCAATCGAATAGATACGAACTGTTCCCGGCGATCTTCGTTCAAATGGTCGGCATCGGCGAAAATACCGGCGCTCTCGATCGGATGTTGACGAATTTCGCGAAATACTCGATGGAAAACGAATAACGTTCATCAAAGGAGGAAAAAATGAACGAAGAAAAAATCACGGAAAAACAATTGAAACGATTCACCTGGCTGATGGCGCTGATGATCGAAAGCGGCCTGCCGCTCGTCGAAACACTGGACGTACTTGCCGACGACAACGATGAAAACTTTTTGAAAATCATCACCAAGATGAACGATGAAATCAAGGAAGGCAGTTCCTTGGCCGACGCCATGCGGAACGCGAACGTTTTTCCCGAATTTTACGTTGAAATGATCGGAGCGGGCGAAGTCAACGGCATTTTGGACACGGTACTGAACCGTATTGATCGTCTTTTACAATTTGAATCCACAAACGAATTAATTCGATTTTCGTGGATTTTCGGCTCCATGCTGTCATGCGGCATTCCGATAATCACCACGTTGGACTTTCTCAAAAAAATGTTCAACCACAACGAAAAATTCGCCAACGCGATCGGCGAAATCAGAGAACATGTATCTGACGGCGGAAACGTTTACGATAAAATGAAAGAATATGACATCTTTCCGAAAATTTTCTGGAAGATGGTAATGGTCGGCGAAAAAACCGGCGCGCTGGATCAAATGCTGGTTAAGTATGCCGTGACAGTCCTGGAACACGAAGAATAACCGCCCCAAGCCCCTGTGAACACGATTCACTCGGGCTTTTTAAATCAGTAAAACAAGTGAAACAAGCGAGATCAGCCAGACAAGTTACTAACGCCCAAAATAGCTTGTCTTGCTCGTTTTACTCGTCTTGCTTGTCTTGCTTTTCCCTTTGCTTTTCCCCTCTTTTCTGTTAAAATACGGATATATGCGGATCAAAATTGATTGTACGGATTATTTTGCAAATTCTCCCTCTCTGCCTTCTATTGCCCTCTTATCCCCTTTTTATTCATACATTATCAACTTCTGCGTTTTTAAAATATGAAAGTAGCAATCGTCCACGACCATCTTGCCCAGGACGGCGGCGCGGAACGGGTGGCCAGGGCGCTTCAAGACATCTTTCCCGACAGCCCAACCTACACCCTTGTTTACGACAAGAAAAACGCCCATCCGGACTTCGCGAACGCTGACATCAGAACGTCTTTTCTGCAAAAGATGCCTTTTGGCGTGTCAAAATACCAATGGTACCTGACGCTCATGCCGACCGCCACGGAAAGTTTTGATTTGAACGAATATAAACTGATCATTTCTAGTTCCTCCATATTTTCAAAAGGCATAATACCCGGCCCGGACGCTTTGCACATCTGCTATTGCCACACTCCGCCGCGCTTTCTCTGGACCGACAGCCATAATTATTTAAAAGAATTGAAGCACAATTATTTCATCAGAAAATTCATCCCGCTCATTCTGACCAAGCTGCGGCAGTGGGACAAAATCGCGGCCGAACGCGTTGATTTTTTCATCGCCAATTCGAACGAAGTGCGAAAGCGCATCAAAAAATATTACAACCGCGACAGCGCCGTCATTTATCCGCCGGTGGAAACGAATAGATTTTATATTTCAAGCAAACCGCAAAATTATTTTCTGGCCGGCGGCCGGTTGGTCGGATATAAAAAATTCGATCTGCTGATTAAAGCGTTCAACCGCTTGAACATGCCGCTGAAAATATTCGGCACCGGCCCCTTGCTGGATAAATTGCGCGCCGAAGCCAAGCCGAACATCGAATTCTTGGAAAAAATTTCCGAAGAAAAAAAAGCGCAATTGTACAGCGAGTGCCTGGCGTTTTTGAATCCGCAAACCGAGGATTTCGGCATTACCGCGGTCGAAGCGATGTCGTCGGGCCGACCGGTGATCGCCTATCGGGCGGGCGGGGCGCTCGAAACCGTGGCGGAAAACAAGACCGGCCTTTTTTTCGACGAACAGAACTGGGAAGACTTGGCGGATAAAATTCTGCGCTTCAAATTCGCCGAATTCAATCCGGCGGAAATCAAACAGCACGCGGCGCAATTCGACACCGCGGTATTCAAACAAAAGATCCAAGCTTTCATTAATGAAAAAATTCAATTATAAATCCATATCTATCGTTGCAAGGCGCAAAGCAACCTTGAATAATTATCCAAGATTGCGTCGCCATACTGAGTATTGAAGATTGCTTCGTCGCTGCTGCTCCTCGCAATGACAGTTGCTTGGCACGGGCTCGCCTGCCCACCGGAGCCTCTTGCCGTCGCGGAGCGCTTTGGCGAAGCACGGTGGCGAAGGCGGGCAAATAAACTGAATTCTTTAGGTTGTTTTTGTGTCCTCTCTCCCTTCTTTCGCCCTCTTTCCCTTTTCTTCGCCTTCTTTTGCCTTTTTCTTCTCCTATATCCTAAATTCTATATTCTATTCCCTTTTCTTTTATGAACATAGGAATTGATATCCGCTGCCTGATGGAACGCGAACTGACCGGCGTGGGCGAATACGCGCTTCATCTGCTTAAACATTTGTTTGAACTTGATAATATAAATCAATATTATCTTTTTTATAATTCCCGGCAGGACGTTTCCAAATACGTGCCGCATTTTCCAAAGGACAACGCACATTACTGCGAATTCCGCAGGCCGAACAAGATGCTGAACTTCAGCTTGAAGTTTTTCAAACGGCCGAAACTGGATAAATGGATCGAAAAAACGACCGGAACAAAAATCGATTTGTTTTTTTTCCCGAACATCATCTTTTTTCAAGTCGACTGCCCCTACGTTATCACTGCCCACGATCTGTCGTTCGCCTTTTTTCCCCGCTTTTTGTCGTTCAAGAAAAAATTGTGGCACTTGTTCGTTGATCCGAAAAAACTTTTCCGCAACGCCGACCGCGTCATCTCCGTTTCGAAAAATACGACCGAGGATCTGATCAACCATTATCTTGTTTCGCCGCAAAAAATTAAAACCGTGTATTCCGGCATCAGCCAAAATTATAAAATCATCGATCATGAAGACGTTCGATTAAAAAAAATCAAACGCCAATACAATCTGCCGGACAAATTCATTTTATATTTAGGAACGGTGGAACCGCGAAAAAACGTAAATAACTTGATCAAAGCGCACGAGCAGTTTTGCCGGCAAACCAATTCCGATTATGCGCTGGTTGTCGCCGGAAAATATAATCCGAACGAATCAAAAAAAATCCGAATTCTCCGAAATTCAAAAGATCGTTTTCATACGGAGCACCTGCCTGCCGGACAGGCAGGTTCGGATTCCCCTTCCCATTCGGATTGCGGGAAAATTATTTTCACTAATTTCATTCCGAGCAACGCCAAGCGCTACTTCTACAACCTGGCGTCGCTGTTCGTTTACCCGTCTTTTTACGAGGGGTTCGGCTTTCCGCCGCTCGAAGCCATGGCCTGCGGCTGTCCGGTGATCACGTCGAACAATTCTTCGTTAACGGAAATATGCGCCGGCGCGGCGATCGCCGTTGATCCGCACGATATCAACGATTTAACAGAAGCGATGAAAGAAATGATTTTGAATAATGAAACGAGAAAAATATTCATCGAACGCGGCCTTGCCCGCGCCAAAGAGTTCAGCTGGTACAAAGCGGCGCAGGATACTTTGACATTATTCAACGGTTTGACAAGAAAATAACATTTGATAACATTTGTTTGCGTGGGAGAAAGAAGAATCAAGACATACCTGCATTTGATGAATTACCCCGCATTTTGAATGTGGGAGTAACTTTTCTCCCTGACTCAACCGCCTTCGTTGAAACTACGGCGAGTCAAGAAGACAGGGGTAATATCCAGGGCAAGCGGAGATAAGCGCACCGTTCCGCAAAACGGAACACGGCCAGATCTCATGCTTGCGGTTCCTTAACAAAGGCAAGGTATTGATGCAATCAATACCGCCAAACACAGCCAAGGGCGCGAATCGCGCTAAAGGCGGAAA
>JAZDPK010000033.1:0-16887 GCA_043797615.1 Parcubacteria group bacterium | reverse complement strand
ATGGCCGTGGCCGGAGGAAGGTATATTCCTTGGGACGACAGAGAAATCGTCAGAGAATATTTAAGGGCAAATTAACGCGGAAATCAGTCGAGCATGTGAACAAGTTTTTCCAGGCTGATATTATATTGGCATGGATTTTTTTGTTTAATTTTATTCAATATTAAGATTAATCGGTTTATCCACATTGCAAAACTTGACACATGTAATTTTTTTTGATAGTATAAGGACAATTAACCCCCTTGACACGCAACTTATCCTTTTGGCTCGCGCCGGAGGCATAGGTTCGATAAACATCATGCAGATCATGTTCGAGGGCATTATCTCAATAACAAATCAATAACTATTAAACAACCCCGTTCCCGGAGGAGGGAGGGGGCGCTTTTTATGTCCATAACAAAAAACAAGCGGAAATTTTTCACGAAATCGTACAATCTGCCGCTGCCGGATCTGATTGAAATCCAAAAAAAATCCTTCGAATGGTTCAAGGCCAAGGGCTTGAAAGAGCTGCTCAGCGAACTCTCGCCGATCGAGGACATTTCGGAAAAAGGGCTTGAGCTTTATTTCCACGACTATTATTTCGACGAGCCGAAGTTCGATGAAAAAACGAGCAAAGCGAAAAACATCACTTTTGAAGCGCCGATGCGCGTGAAAGTGACGCTGCAGAACGCCAAAACGAAAAAGAAAGAAACGCAGGAAATATTCCTCGGCGATTTTCCGCTCATGACCGACCGCGGCACCTTTGTCATCAACGGCATCGAGAGGGTCGTGGTTTCCCAGATCATCCGCTCGGCCGGCGTCTTTTTCACTTCCAACTACATCCGCGAAAAGAACCGCGTGTTCTATGGCGCGAAAATCATCCCGAACCGCGGCGCCTGGCTGGAGTTTGAAACCGACGGCAACAACGTGCTGTGGGTTAAAATCGATCGGAAAAGAAAAGTGGCGGTGACCGCGCTTTTACGCGCCTTCGGCCTGCAGACGGACGAGGAAATCCGCCAGGCGTTCAAAGATTCTGAAACCCATCCGGACATAAAATTCATCGACGCGACGATTGCCAAGGATCCTTCGAAGAACCAGGACGACGGCCTGATTGAGGTTTATAAAAGGATCCGGCCGGGCGATCTGGCCACCGCGGACAACGCGAAGTCGCTCATCTTCGCCATGTTTTTCAAATTCGAGCGCTATGATTTCGGCAATGTCGGACGCTACAAAATGAACCAGCGTTTCAACACCAACTATCCTTTGGACGAGGAAAATAAAGTTTTGAAGTTGGAAGACATTATCAACGTTGTAAAAGAAATTATCCGCTTGAACATATCGCAAGAGCCGGCGGACGACATCGACCATCTTGGCAACCGCCGCATCCGCGCGATCGGCGAGCAGATTCAAAATAAATTCAGAATCGGCTTGGCGCGCCTGGAAAGAATCGTGCGCGACCGCATGAGCACCATGGATCCGACGACTTTAACGCCGTCGAAGCTGATCAACGCGCGTCCGGTCATCGGCGTGATCCGCGAATTTTTCATGTCCTCGCAATTATCGCAGTTCATGGATCAGATCAATCCGCTTTCCGAGCTCGAACACAAGCGCCGCATCTCGGCCATGGGCCCGGGCGGCTTGTCGCGCGAGCGGGCAGGCTTTGACGTGCGCGACGTGCATACCACGCACTACGGCAAGATTTGCCCGATTCAAACGCCGGAAGGCCCGAACATCGGACTGGTCGGCCATCTGGCCAGCTACGCGCGCGTCAACGAATACGGCTTTATCGAAACGCCATATTTTAAAGTCAAGCACCGGGCGAAAGAAGACATCGTCGATCCGAAAACCGGCAAAGTCGCTTTTAAAAAGAACCAGGAAATGCTGGGCGTGGAATTGGCGAGATTGACCGTTCCAACGCACGAATTGAAAAATATGATCAAAACCTGGGTGACGGACGAAGTTGAATATCTGAACGCGCTGAAAGAAGAAAAAACGATCATTACGCCATTCAAAGAAATAAACACGGAAACCGGGGAATTTTTAAACGAACGCCTTGACATCCGGTATTTCACCAAGCCGACGATCGATTACGTTTACAAAATCGATTATATCGACGTTTCTTCGAACCAGATCGTCAGCATCGCCACGTCGCTCATTCCGTTTCTCGAGCACAACGACGCCACCCGCGCGCTCATGGGCACGAACATGCAGCGCCAGGCCGTGCCGTGCGTGCATCCGCAGTCGCCGATCGTCGGCACGGGCATCGAGGAAGTGGCGGCGCGCGATTCCGGCCACTGCGTCATTGCCGGCGCGGACGGCGAGATCTCCGCAGTCCAGGGCAATCGCATCGAAGAGCTTTCGAAAAAAGGCGAACGCATTGTTTATGATTTAAATAAATACATCTGCTCGAACGCTTCGACCAGCATCAATCAGAAGCCGATCGTGAACGTCGGCGACAAAGTGAAAAAGGGCGACATCCTGGCCGACGGCGCGGGCATTGAAGACGGCGAACTCGCGCTCGGCCAAAACGTGCTCATCGCTTACATGGTGTGGGAAGGATACAATTTCGAAGACGCGATCATAATTTCAGAGCAATTGGTGAAAGGCGACCGCTATTCATCGATATATATTGAAAATTATTCCGTCGACGTGCGCGACACGAAGCTCGGGCCGGAGCTGGTGACGGCGGATATTCCGAACATTTCCGAGGAGAAATTGAAAAATTTGGACGCCGAAGGCATCGTGCGCATCGGCGCGACGGTCAAGTCCGGCGATATTCTGGTCGGCAAGATCACGCCCAAAGGCGAAACCGAGCTGTCGGCCGAAGAAAAATTGCTGAAAGCGATTTTCGGCGAGAAGGCGCGCGACGTGCGCGACACTTCGCTTCGGCTTGAGCACGGCGAACACGGCAAAGTCGTCGGCGTCAAGGTTTTTTCGCAGGAAAACGGCGACAAATTGCCGCCCGGCGTGATCAAATCGATCCAGGTGACGATCGCGAACCTGCGCAAAGTCCAGGTCGGCGACAAGCTGGCCGGCCGCCATGGCAATAAGGGCGTTATCTCCAAAATTGTCCCGGTGGAGGACATGCCGTTTCTGGAAGACGGCACGCCGATCGACGTGTTGCTCACGCCGCTCGGCATCGCGTCCCGCATGAATTTGGGACAGATCCTCGAATCACATTTGGGATTGGCGGCGCAGAAGCTCGGCTACAAGGCGGCAACGCCGGTCCTGAACGGCATTTCCGAGGACACGATTAAAGAAGAGCTGGTCAAAGCCGGCTATCCGGCGAGCGGCCAGGTCAATCTTTTCAACGGCAAGACCGGCGAAATGTTTGAAAATAAAATCACCATCGGTTACAAATACATTCTTAAATTGAATCACATGGTGGAAGACAAGATTCACCAGCGCTCGATCGGCCCTTATTCCTTAATCACCCAGCAGCCGCTCGGCGGCAAAGCTCAGTTCGGCGGCCAGCGCTTCGGCGAAATGGAAGTTTGGGCGCTCGAAGGATACGGCGCGGCGCATACGCTTCAGGAAATTTTGACGATCAAATCCGACGATGTCATCGGCCGGGCCAAGGCTTACGAATCAATTATCAAAGGCGAGCCGATCCGGCGGTTGAACGTGCCGGAGTCGTTCAACGTGCTCGTCCGCGAGCTGAAGGGATTGGGGCTTGATGTTGAACTTCTGAAGAACGGCAAAAAAGTCGATTTGGACGCGCAGGCCGAGGAAGCGAGCGAGGATCATTTGCGGCGCGATGAGATTATCTACCGCAAAGACGAGAACGAAAGGGAAGAAGCGGCCCAATAAATTAATTAAGCATTAAGCATAAAATAATATGTCACAAGAAGCATTGAAAATAAACGATTTCGACGCGATCCGGCTTAAGCTCGCTTCGCCGGAAGACATCCATTCCTGGTCGCACGGCGAAGTCCTGCGCCCGGAAACGATCAACTACCGCACGCAGAAGCCGGAAAAGGACGGTTTGTTCTGCGAACGCATCTTCGGCCCGAGCAAGGACTGGGAATGCTACTGCGGCAAGTATAAGAAAATCCGCTACAAGGGAATTGTTTGCGACAAGTGCGGCGTGGAAGTGACGCGCTCGGTCGTGCGGCGCCAGCGCATGGGCCACATCGACCTGGCCGTGCCGGTCTCGCACATTTGGTTCCTGCGCGGCGTGCCGTCGAAGATCGGTTTGGTTTTGGATTTATCGATTCAGCGGCTGGAAAAAGTGATTTATTTCGCCAACTTCATCGTCATCGAGGTGAATGAGAATCTGAAGCGCGAGGAAATCGAGAATTTGAAGAAGGAATACAAGTCGAAAATCAAAGCGATCGAGGCGCAGTTCAATCAGAAAATCAATTCGATCCAAAATAACAAGGAGCTTGGCAAAGACGCGGCCAAAGAAGAGCTCAAATCGGCCAACGATTGGAAAGAAAAGGAAGCAGCTGATCTGGAAGCGGATTTTGCCAGCGTTGACCGCGAGCTGAAGGAATTAAAACCGCTCAAAATAATTTCTGAAGCGACTTATCAGGATTTGTCGCTCAAATACGGCCATGTTTTCGAAGCGGGCATCGGCGCCGAAGCGGTGCGCAAGCTTCTGGAGCAGATCGACGTTGACAAAGTCATTGCCGAGCTTGACGCGGAATTGAAAGAAGACCAGGGCGCCAAGCGGAAAAAGCTGGTTAACCGCATCAAGCTGATGAAAAGTCTGAAGCGAAATTTGATCAAGCCGGAGCATATGATTATGAAATCCGTGCCGGTAATTCCGCCGGATCTGCGGCCGATGGTGCCGCTCGACGGCGGCCGGTTCGCCACGTCTGATCTGAACGATTTGTACCGCCGCGTCATTTCGCGCAACAACCGCTTGCGCCGGCTTTTGGAACTCAACGCTCCGGAAGTCATCTGCCGCAACGAGAAGAGAATGCTGCAGGAAGCGGTGGACGCTTTGATCGACAATTCGGCGCGGCACAGCAAGACCACGACCGCCTCGACCGGGCAAAAGCGGAACTTAAAATCCATCGCCGACTATTTGAAAGGGAAAAGGGGCCGGTTCCGCCAGAATCTGCTCGGCAAGAGAATCGACTATTCGGGCCGCAGCGTGATCGTCATCGGCCCGGAGCTGCGGCTGCACCAGTGCGGCATCCCGAAAAAAATGGCGCTCGAGCTTTTCAAGCCTTTTGTCATCAGCCAGCTTATTAAAAAAGAATACGTCCACAATATCCGGAGCGCGAACCGGTTCATCGAATCGGACCGGCCGGAAATCTGGGATATTTTGGAAAAGATAATCCAAGGGTCGCACGTGCTTCTGAACCGCGCGCCGACATTGCACCGGCTCGGCATCCAGGCTTTTCAGCCGATCCTGATCGAAGGCCGCGCCATTCAATTGCATCCGCTCGTCTGTTCCGCTTTCAACGCGGACTTTGACGGCGACCAGATGGCCGTGCACGTGCCGCTGACCGAGGAAGCGAAAAAGGAAGCGCGGGAAAGGATGCTTTCCACCCACAATCTGTTGAAGCCGGCCACGGGCAATCCGGTGGTAACGCCGACCATGGACATGGTGTGGGGATCATATTATGTCACTTCTCTGGCCGCCGCCGGCCATAAGCTGAAAGTGTTCGCAACCGTGAAAGAAGCGAAAATCGCTTACGACCTGCGCAAGATCGGCATCCGCCAGATGATCAAAATCAGGGTTAATGATAAAGAGCTTAGGCCGAAAATCAAAGAAGCGATGATCGAAACCACGATTGGCCGGGTCTTGTTTAATGACCTTCTGCCGGTTAAGCTTCCTTTCTACAATGAAGTCGTGGACAAGAAAAAAATGAGTGGCATAGTCCAGTTATGCCTGGAGTTCTATGGCTTCGAGGAAACCGCGGAAGTTTTGGACAGAATAAAGGATTTCGGCTTCAAGCAGTTGACCAAGGCCGGATTTTCCTGGGGCATGGACGATTTGCCGAAAGTGAAAGGCAAGGCCGAATTGATTGTTGAAGGCACGAAGCAAAACGACGAAGTCGATGCGCAGTACGAGGAAGGCCTTTTGACCGCGGACGAGCGCTACAGCAAGATCATCGAAGTTTGGACAAAGATCAAAGACGACGTCAGCAAGCTGAGCCAAGAGCAATTGCCGAAAGACGGTCCGGTGTTTTCCATGATCAGCTCGGGCGCGCGCGGCTCGTGGGGCCAATTGGCGCAGATGCTCGGCATGAAAGGCCTGGTGACCAACCCGGCCGGACAGATCATCGAATTGCCGGTGAAAGCGAGCTTCAAAGAAGGATTCTCCATATTGGAATATTATATTTCCGGCCACAGCGTGCGCAAAGGATTGTCGGACACGGCTCTGCGCACGGCCAACGCCGGCTACCTGACCCGCCGCCTGGTCGACGTTGCCCAGGATATCATCATCAAAGCCGAAGACTGCGGCGACGCTGATGGAAAAATCATCAGCAAAAAAGAAAGCGAGAGCATGAGCGTGAAACTGGTCGACCGCATCGTCGGCCGCTATACGGTCGATCCGATCAAAGATCCGAAGACCGGCAAGGCCGTTGTCAAAGCCGGAGAAGTCATTACCGAAGAGTTGGCCAGGAAATTGGACAAGATGGAAATCGATCAGGTGAAAATCCGCTCCGTGCTTTCGTGCAAAATGACCAAGGGCGTGTGCCAGAAATGCTACGGCTATGATTTGGCGTACAACAAGCCGGTGGAAATGGGCACGGCCGTCGGCATTATCGCGGCGCAGAGCATCGGCGAACCAGGCACGCAATTGACCATGAGAACTTTCCATACCGGCGGCGTGGCCGGCTCTGACATCACCCAGGGCTTGCCGCGGGTCGAAGAAATTTTCGAAGCCCGGCCGCCAAAGAAAAAAGCCTTGCTGGCCGAGTTCGAGGGTTTGGTTTCAATCCAGGAGCAGTTGCGCACCATCCAGGGGCCGAAAGGCGAGATATTGGCACGGAGCTCGTTCGGCCAGCGCATATTGAAGATAAGGTATAATGAATCAGATGAAGACGTTTACAATATCAAGGATTCGTTCAAGCTGAAAGTGAAAGACGGCGATCTCATTAAACAGAAGGACACGCTTTTCCTTGACGAAGAAGAAAAAAAAGTGAAGGCCAAGCGCTACGGCCGGATTGTCATTGACGGATTAAAATTGAAAGTGGTGGCCGATGCTGAACGGGAAAAGGAATACGTCATTCCGGCCGGCATCGTGCTGTGGGTGAAAGACGGCGATTTCGTCGAGAAAGGCGCCCGGCTGACCGAAGGCAGCCTGGACCTTTCGCAGCTGTACCGCATCAGTGGCCGGGAGGCGGTGCAAAATTATATTTTAAAGGAAATCCAATACATCTACTCGTCGCAAGGCCAGAAGCTGAACGACAAACACGTGGAAATCATCGGCCGCCAGATGTTTTCGCGCGTCTACGTCAAAGACTCGGGCGACACATATCTGCTCGAGGCGAAGTGGTGGAGCGGGCCGAATTCGAAGAAGCCAACGCCCAGCTGGCCAAAGGCGGCAGAAAAGCGGTGGGCGACGAGGTGTTCCTTGGCATTTCCAAAGTGTCGCTTTCGACTAAGAGCTTCCTGTCGGCCGCGTCCTTCCAGGAAACCGCGCGCGTGCTGATCAACGCCGCGGTCAACGGCCGCATCGACCCGCTCGAGGGCTTGAAGGAAAACGTCATTATCGGCCGCCTGATTCCGGCCGGCACCGGGTATAATGTCCAGCCGGAAAAGGAGATCGTTGCGAGTAGGGGCGAATGATTGTTCGCCCGTACTTCTTAAAGAGTTATTGTCCGCGTGGCTTATGTGTTCTTGTATTTTTCTGTTTTTTTATCAGTATTCAATATGAACAAACAAAGCGTCTTCAAAAATCTGATCATATTCGTCATCGCCCTGCTTTGCATTGGCAGTATTTTCAGTCTGTATGATGTCGGCGGCGCCAAACCCGAATCCATTGATATTCAAAAAATGGTTTCCGAGATAAACGCGTCGCAGGTGAAAAAGATCGAAGTGCGAGGCAGCATGCTGACAATCACCACGAACGACGACAAGACGCAGACTCTGCAGAAGGAAGACGGCGAATCGCTGTCTGCTTTGCTTGAAAATATGGGCGTCGCGTTGGACAAGATCGACAAGATTGCCATTGAAGTGGCGAGCGAGAGCGGCGTCGGCTATTGGCTGAAATCGCTTTTACCGTTTTTGATCCCCTTCATTTTCGTCGCCGTGTTTATTTGGTACATGATGCGCCAAGTGCAGGGAGCGAATAACCGCGCCCTGGGATTTGGCCAGGCCGGAGCGCGGCAGACCAAAAGCGGCGGAAAAAATAAAGTGACGTTCAAGGACGTTGCCGGCGTCAAGGAAGCGAAAGAAGAATTGAAAGAGGTGGTTGAATTTTTGAAATATCCGAAAAAATTCACGGCGCTCGGCGCAAAAATCCCCAAAGGCGTTCTGCTCATGGGCGCGCCGGGCACAGGCAAGACTTTGCTTGCGAAGGCGGTGGCCGGAGAGGCGAACGCGCCGTTTTTCTCGATTTCCGGCTCGGAATTCGTGGAAATGTTCGTGGGCGTGGGCGCGTCCCGCGTGCGCGACCTTTTCCAGCGGGCGAAGAAGAGCGCGCCGTGCATCGTCTTCATCGACGAAATCGACGCGGTCGGACGCCAGCGCGGGGCCGGACTTGGCGGCTCGCATGATGAAAGAGAACAAACTTTGAATCAAATACTCGTTGAAATGGATGGATTCGATCCTAACGCCAATGTCATTGTTATGGCCGCGACAAACAGGCCGGACGTGCTGGATCCGGCGCTATTGCGGCCGGGCCGGTTCGACCGCCGGGTTATTCTCGATATGCCGGATATTGAAGACCGTCAGCAGATTTTAATTGTGCATTCGCGCCTGAAGCCGCTGGACAAGGATGTTAACCTGCGCAAGATCGCCGAGCGCACGCCCGGATTTTCCGGCGCCGACCTTTCCAACATTTTCAACGAAGCGGCGATTCTCGCGGCGCGGCGCAATCAGAAAAAGATCACGCAAAAAGAATTATTCGAAAGCATTGAAAAAGTGATGCTTGGTCCGGAGCGCAAGAGCCACATATTGTCCGACGAAGAAAAAAAGGTGACGGCCGTGCACGAAGCAGGCCACGCCTTGGTCTCGCATATTTTGCCGAACGCCGATCCTGTTCACAAAGTTTCCATCATTTCGCGCGGACGGGCGGCCGGCTACACTTTGAAATTGCCGCTGAAAGACAAATATCTGCACAAGCGTTCGGAATTCATTGACGAATTGGCGGTGTTCCTGGCTGGATACATGGCGGAAAAGCTGGAATACGGCGAAGTGACCACCGGCGCTTCAAACGATCTGATCCAAGCGACCGAATTGGCCCGCAGTTTAATCACGCAATACGGCATGAGCGACAAATTGGCGCCGCGCGTTTACGGCGACAAGGATGAACTCATTTTCCTGGGCCGCGACATCCGCGAACAGCGGAATTACAGCGAGAAAGTGGCAGAGGAAATAGATCGGGAAATCGACGTCTTAATTAATGAAGCGGCGGCAACAGCTGAAAAAGTGATAAAAGAAAACAAGAAAAAGATGAACGACATTGTTAAATATTTATTGGAAAAGGAAACGATCGAACAAGAGGATTTCAATAAATTGATGGGCGTTGAAGTTAAACCGGCGGAAGAAAAGAAAGTTGAAACGCCGAAAACCACTGAAACAGTTTAATCGCATTAAATAAAAAACGGGCGCAATGCCCGTTTTTTGGTTGACCATTTATTTGCGAGCACTTGTCTGCAAAAACATTCATCATTCAAAATGAAGCGACGCAATCTTTGATAATATCGCCAGAATTTATTTGGATTGTATACAAGATTGCTTCGTGCTCTAATGAAAATATAAAAATTTGTTTGACACGGCCTCGCAAATAAACTGTTTATTTGCGAGCACATATCTGAAAAAAGATTATTGATTCAAAATAACGCGACGCAATCTTGGAGATTTTAAATCAAAAAATGCTACTTTCCACGTTTGGAATAGTAGCACAACTTTCATCGCTATCGGCTAAATGATGCCGGCGCGATGCATGTCGCGATCGGAGGGCGTACTGGCCGCTTCCCATCGCTCGGCTTCCTGCTGATTCATCATGCTGATCGCTTCGTCGCGCGTGATGATCAAACCGGTGTTCTGTTTCGTTGCCTTGATAAATTCCGCGATTTTCTTCGGGTCGAACTGGTCCATGATCTGCTCCTTTTTGATGGGGTTTAACTAATGAAAAGGACTAAATAGTATATCACAAAATAATAATAAAGTCAATAGCAGCAAGATTAGTATATCATTATTTTGCTTAATATAAATAAAAAAGACGCCGTACCGGTGGGTAAGGCGTCTGATGTTAATCATTTGCCGAGAGCACTCTTCGTAAGTTCGTACATTTTTTCCAAATGTTCGTCGAGTAAGTTTGTCCGCGTTGTTCCAGGGGATAAAGACTCGAGCAGAGACAAAAGCGTTTTGCATTGAAGTAGGAGCGCTTCCAGATCGATGTTCTGTTTGTTATCTTCAGCTTTTTCCTTTGCCGCTTGTTTCTGGCTAAAGATGTGAACCTTCATTTCTGCAATCGGGATTTGCCAGAATGCCAGCGCGCCCCATTTGTCCTCGATGGCCGCGATGATTTCATCGTGCCCCTTGGGAATCGCGGTGATTTTCAAGAGCTCGAGCACGAAAGAAATATTTTCGTCGGAACCCCTATTGATCATTTCGATGATCGCTTCGTGGAATGGCATTAGCTTGTTCATGTTGTTTCTCCTTATGATTCGTTTATTGTTTGTTTGTCAATCCATACAGTTCTCGCAGTTCTTTGCGCAAGGCGATTATGAACGAATCTTCGAAAGTTTGGCCGTCAAACTTGATGCAGAGAAGATGCAATTCGTTGATTTTCTCGACGATGGCCAAGCGGTTGGCCTTGATGGATTCGGCATCGAACGAATCGTTCTTCTTGGTTTCCGCCGCTTGTTTTTGGGCGAGAAGATTTTCTTTGACCGATTTGATTCCATGCGCATATTCGGCGTCGACCGGAAAGTCAAAGAACTTATCGATCGCCGCGATGATTTTATCGTGTCCGGTAGGAATGGTGGTCATTTTGATTAATTCAAATAGAAATAGCATCGGCTCGGCCGTGACCCTTGAACAGCCGCTAATCGCATCAACGATCGTTTCGTGAAAAGGCTTGGTTTCCATTTTATCCTCCTTGTTAGGTTGTTAAAGATCGTTCGTTTTGTCGATAATTCAGCTTATCAAATTGTTTGTTCGTTGTCAATAGTCGGATTTTGTTATCAACAGCGTAGTCGCCATAATTTTCGTTTGCTTGCAAATTGTGTTATAATCAAATTAAATAAAAAGTAAAATAAAAAAAGACTGAATTATTCTAATTAAACTAATTGCTCTAATTATTCTAAATAAATCCCAAAATATTTTGGTGATTGGAATTTGGAGATTGGATATTATTTAGGTCAATTAGCATAATTAGAATAATTAGGTTAATTTTTGCAAACAATATGGAACCATTTTATCGGATTATATTTAAACGGTCATTGGCTCTGAGCTGGAAGCACAAATGGCTGTGGATTCTCGGCTTCTTCGCCGCGTTCATCGGCAACGGCAGCGTGTACGAAGCGCTGCTGCGCAGCTTCAACAATTTTTCCGACGGCCAATCGCTGTTCGCCACGATCAAGGAATATTCGCAGACCGGCGTGCTCGGCCTGGCATCGTGGAGCAATTTGTCCAGCATGTGGGCCAAGGACGCGAGCGGCATAATATTGCCGATAATGGCGCTGCTTCTGTTCCTGTGCGTCCTCGCGCTCGTCATCAGCCTTGGCGTTATTTCGCAGGCCGGGCTTATCCGCTCACTGGTCGAGCTGGATAAAAGCAAGAGCGTGAGAACAAGCTTGAAGAGCAGCTGGCAGATCGGCGTCGAGCGCTTCTGGCCGGTGCTCGAAATCAACGTCATAACGAAAGTCGTGTTTTTCGGCATTCTGTTTTTGCTGGCCTTCATTTTTTCGCTGTTCGCCGGACAGAATTGGATCGTTTATGGCATCGCGATGCTTATTTTTGTCATTATTGGAATCATAATTTATTTTTTAACCATCTATGGCACGGCGTTCGCGGTCTTGCGCAATAAAAACGCCTTTCATTCTTTAATGCTTGCCTGGCATTTGTTCCGCCGGAATGTTGTGTTGAATTTGGAAATGGGGCTTTTGCTTTTCGGCATGAATATTCTGGTTCTGCTCGCGGCGTTCGCGGTTTTGTTCATTGTTTTGTCGCCGCTGTTCTTGATTTATTTAATGTTCATGTTTTCCAGCGTTGCCCTCGGCGTTACGATTATGACCGGAATAATGGCGGCCATCGCCATCGTTGTTATGGTGCTGCTCGGATCCTGGTGGTCGGCGTTCCAGCTCGGCGCATGGGCGATCTTGTTTGAAGATTTGGTGATGAAAGGAGGCGTTTCGAAAATTACGCGCATTTTGCGGCAGGTGTTTAGAAAATAGGGGAAAAGGTGGGACGGGTGTGAAAGGTGAGAAAAGAGAAACAGGTGTTGGATTGAAGATTTCTTTAAAATTCAATTGGTAAAACAAAAAACACTTCGAAGCGAGTGTTTTTTGTTATTTGTAATCCTAATAATTTTACATCATTTTTAAAATTTAAAAACGTCCGCGAATGCCGTGGACGTTTTGATCTTTCATTTTTTGGAAAGCGATAGAAATCGGAGCACTCTGATGAGATCGACAAATAAAGCGCAGGCCAGCAAAATTCCAACGATCAAGCCGGCATAGAAAATTTCCTCGACGTGCCATATCAAGGTTGCGGCAAATGTGGCAAGCGTAACGAACAGAATGGCGCAAGCGTAACGCAATAATCGTTTGTCTAATGTTTTCATGATCGATCCTCTTTCTATTTCTTCAAGATTTCAATGCGGCTTGTTCTTCAACAGTTTGACGAGTTTTCTTGCGGCAATCATGGTCAAACGCTTTGAATCGAGGAATAGTCCGCAGTAGATTTCCGGCGCAAGATGCTGTCGAAGAAATCTGTTTGCCCGTTTGTAATGGCGGGCGGTCTTGGCTGCGCCGGCGGAAAAAGAACTTCGATAGACTTTTGACGGTTTGCTTTTCATTGTCTCCTCCTCATTGTTTTTGGCAAAGGACAATTCAACTCACTATATTTTTTTCATTTTTATAATATTGCGGATGACGTGCTGATCGTCGCGCGCATATTGCCATTGGTCCGCGATTTTCAATTCGTTCGGCAGAACTTTATTGAAATCGATGTCATAAATTTTATCTTTAATGCGGAACGAGGGAATAACGATGACTATAACGCCGGTTTTTTTCAACACTGTGTTCAGTTGGATAAAAGTCGCGCGATACAACACCGACAAATCTTGAATAATTTTGTTTATCTGCGCTTCCGATTCGTATCCTTGCAACGACGGGCCAAGGCTGGGTTCGGCGATGACGGCGTCAATTGAATGAGCGGGGATTTTGTCTGCCAGATCTTTGATGTCGCATTGGAATAATGTCGGCGCGGCTATCCCTGATAATGTCGGTGTTGCTATCCCCGAATTAATTCGGGGAGTAGTCTTCGAGAATAGCCACTTAAGATTCTCTTGCGCGGCTTTGATCGCGGCGTTGTCAATGTCGCAACCGGTGATATTCGTGTAACCGAGGAGCAATGCTTGTTGGATGATTGTTCCCACGCCGCAAAACGGATCGATGATCGCGTCGCTTGATTTCGCTTCGGAAAGATTAATCATCATCTGCGCCAGCTTTGGCGGCAGCATGCCGCGCTTCGCGTCTCTGGCCGGACGGCCGTAGTCGATCATTGACCAGAATTCCAGAGGCTGGATTGCGAGGGTGTGCCCGCAATAAATTGCGGGCGTAGCTTTTAAGATGACAATCTCGGCGCCTTTGTCGAGCAATTTGTTCTTTAGAACGGCGGCGCTGGAAAGCGGATTGATCTTGCTAATGGCAAAGCGCGCGTTGCGGCCGGCGCGTTTTAATTCGTTTTTGATTTCCTGTCCCAGTTTGTTTATATCCAATTGAATGTTGTACGCGCTGACGCCGAAATGGATTTTTTTCTCGCTCTTCGGTATTGATTCAATCAATACCTCCGCGCGTACCTTTTCTAATTTATTATCAATGACACCGATCTTGATTGTTCCCGCCAATTCGAATGCCAATTCTTTAACCTGAATGGGCAGGGAATGAATTCCCTGCTTAGCCAACTTGGAATTATTTGCCTGTGATTGAATTTCCAGAATTAAAAAATCCGGCTCGAAAGCGATTTCCTTGAAGCTGATATTTGCCGTTTTCAGTTTTGCCCTGATTTCCGCGGCGGACAGATATGGCTGGCGGCCGAGGATAAAGAAATATTGCATAATTTATTTAATTATGAGGGATGGAAGAAGAAAAGTCAAGTCGATTTAAGCTCAAAACTCAAAGCACAAAATCAGTGCAGCGCAGTCGTGCCGACAGGCTGCACTGCGCTGTCAAAATAAACTAAAAATTAAAAGTTCAAAATTTAAAATATAATAGTCCCATAGACTGCTTGCCCTAAACCTGAATGCAATGAATGGTTTAGGGGACTATGGGACTGCCGTGATTTAAAAGTAAATTTAAAAAGCACCGGAATTTTCCGATGCTTTGGATGTTGGTTAAAACTTAATTTTCGCCGGAATGGCTTTGTAAATGGAAAGCTTGATGAAGGCGTCCAGTTGGTTTCTGACTTTTTCTCCGTCCAGCGCCTTGTCAACCGCGGCTGCGAAAATGCCGCAGGCCAGTCCGCAACCCAGGGCGAAAAAGATCGCTTGAATGCCGAGTGAAATTCCATTAATCGCGAACGGCACGCACGCCAGGTAAACGATTCCGCCGGCCAGCGTTGAGATGCCGCACGCCATTCTTCTGAAGCTGTGAATGCCGATGGCGATCAGTCCGAGCGCTTTGAATAAGTAAAAGATCGGGCCGAAAATCGCGTAGATAATAATGAGCGCGAGCAGGATCGGCGCTTTCAGTATTCTGGGATAAATCCATTTCCACAAAGCAATTGAATAATATCTGATTGCAATGATTGGATATACTACCGTATATATAAAACAAAAAATCAATCCTTCATACAATATTAGCAAACCGAAATAATTTTCCAGACACCAGCGCCAGGCGATTTTCATTGCCGCGGGGGTTTTTCTTATGACGATAATGATTCCTTTGATCAGCAATGCAACTCCAATACTTTGTATACCGCAACCGATTAAAACTATAAAATTTCCGAAAATGTATAGCAACGAGGTGGCAATATTGGCAGAAAAATCATGTTGAGGCGCGAACGGGCTGTGTCCTGTAAACTGCCATTGCATGCCGATTAGGAAAACTCTCGGCGAATCGATTATGAATCGGCTTATACTGTCATGATGAATTCCATCAACCAAACTTGCAATTAACATGATGAAGAACGCGGGAATTAAAATTATGTGCAAGTAAGGATAAGGCAGATACGATTTGAACTCTTTATAAAACGAAGAAAAGAAAAATTTGAATTCTTTACCAACACTTTTTACGACTTTCAACGACACCGCGATGAACTCCTTGAAATCATACCCGATGAATCCAACCACGAAGAACAGGATCATCGCCAGCCAGTCGTTCTTGCACAGGATTCCGACCATGCAGCCGATCAGGCCGCCGACGAATCCGCCGATCAGGGATTTTTTCGGTTTGCTTTCGCTTTTCATCTGAAATACCTCCTTTGCCATGAGATTTAATCATAGCTTTGTTTAAGATTGGAAGCGATTAAATTGTAAAAGAGCGTATGTGGATATATTATGATAATGATAAAATTTTGTCAATATTACGCGCCCGGTATGTCCAATAATTGACTATTTTCACTTAATTTGATAGAATGTGATTAACCTTAATCTTAATAGTTTAGCGTTGTTTCGCAATTATTTTGCGTACTTTCGCGTTTACCTATGAATATTTCCGAATTGGCCCGAAAACTCAGCGTCAATCCGAACGATCTCAAGGCGAAATTGCCCGAGCTTGGCTTTGACGTGGGCCTGCGCGCCATTAAAATAGATAACTCGATGGCCGAGAAAATCGTCAGAGCCTGGCGCGATTACGTGAAGCGGGAAGAGCAGAAAAAAGCGTATTTGAAAATCAGCGCGCAAGACGAGAATAAGGAAGAAGCGGTTCTCGAAAAAAAAGTGGAAATGCCGGCGGTGATGACGGTCAAGGATTTTGCCGCACTTTTGAACATGCCAGTGACGCGCGTCATGGCCGAGCTCATGAAAAACGGCGTGATGGCGTCCCTGAACCAGCGCATCGACTTCGATACGGCGGCGATCGTGGCGGCCGAGCTCGGATTCGAAGCGGTCCAAGTCAATATCGACAGCCAGATCGACGTTAACAAGGATCAAAGGATTAAGGAAAAACTGACAAGCGCGATGACGGAAGCCGGCGGCCAGGCGCGGCCCCCCATTGTCGTGGTCATGGGCCATGTTGATCACGGCAAAACGAAATTGCTCGACGCCATTCGCAAAACGAACGTGATGGAAGGCGAAGCCGGCGGCATCACCCAGCACATCGGCGCTTACCAAGTGGAAAAGCAAGGACGCAAAATCACGTTCATCGATACGCCCGGTCATGAAGCGTTCACGGCCATGCGTTCGCGCGGAGCGAAAGTGGCGGACATCGCCATTCTCGTCGTTGCCGCGACCGAAGGAGTGAAGCCGCAGACCGTGGAAGCCCTGAAAATCGCGCAGGAGGCGAATCTTCCGATCATCGTGGCGGTGAACAAGATCGATCTGCCGGAAGCCAATCCGGACAAGGTCAAGCAGGAATTGGCCAATTACAATCTATTGGCCGAAGAATGGGGCGG
>JAZDPK010000018.1:0-7238 GCA_043797615.1 Parcubacteria group bacterium | reverse complement strand
CCTGCGCGCCATCGTGCGCCAGGATCCGGACATCATCATGGTCGGCGAAATCCGCGACGAAGAAACCGCGAACATCGCGATCAATTCCGCTTTGACCGGCCATTTGGTATTGTCGACGCTGCACACCAACGACGCCGCCACCACCCTGCCGCGTCTTCTCGACATGGGCGTCAAGCCGTTCCTCGTCGCCTCGACGATCAACATCGCGATCGGCCAGCGCCTCGTCCGGCAAATCTGTTCGAAATGCCGCTACAAGGAAAAAGTCACGACGGAAAATTTCGAACTTTTTAAAAAACTTCTTTCTCCGGAAATAATAAAGAAATTCAAACTTGATAATAAAGAGTTGGAACTTTACCGCGGCAAAGGCTGTGCCGAATGCCAGATGACCGGCTACAAAGGCCGGCTAGGCATCTTTGAAATATTGGAAATGAACGAAGACATAAAAAAACTGATCATGACCCATGCCAATGCCAGCGTAATAAGACAAAAAGCGATCGACCAAGGCATGACCACGATGCTCGACGACGGCCTCCAGAAAATGCTCGACGGCGTGACCACGGTGGAGGAAATCATGCGGGTCACAAGGGAATAATAAACCTGAGCTGATTAGCCGGTAGCTTTTTAGCTTATTAGGCGTCTGGACGATATCGTCTCGCAACCTAAAAAGCTAACAAGCTACAACCTACTATCTAAATTGCAAATCGAGATTTTGTTATGGATAAAAAAACAAAAAACATAACCGCTTCGACAAAAAAACCGCGGAAGCAAATCTACATCGGCGGCGTTTCGCAAAAGAGCGTGCTTTTTTTCACCAAAAACCTGTCCATCCTGCTGAAGGCCGGATCCACCCTTTCCGAATCTTTGGAGGTGATGCGCGAGCAGACGAAGGGAAAACTCCAGCAAATCCTTTTTGAAATAAACGAAAAAGTTCAGCGCGGCCTGAATTTCAGCGACGCTCTGGCCGGCTATCCGAAAGTGTTTTCGATCATCTACGTCAACATGATCAAGATCGGCGAGCAATCCGGCACCTTGGAAATGAATTTGGAGCAATTGGCGAAACAGCTTGAAGCGCAATACAAGCTTCGGAAAAAAATCGTCGGCGCCATGGTTTATCCTTCCATTATTTTTTCCGGCACGATCCTGATCGGCGGCGGCGTGGTGCTATTCGTCCTGCCGAAAATAACCAGATTATTTAAAAATTTCCGCGTGGAACTCCCCCTTTCGACGAGAATGCTCATCGCCGTTTCCGATTTTTTCCAGAATTACGGCGTATTCGCGTTTATCATCATCATCGCCGCCATTGTCGGCTTAACCCTTCTTTTGCGCGGCAAATTCATCAAGCCGTACACGCATTGGCTCATTCTGAAAATGCCGATCATCAACAACATCGCCAGGCACTACAATCTGTCGATGTTCTACCGGAGCTTGAACACGCTGCTCAAAAGCGGCGTCACGATCGACGAAGGCATAAACATCTGCAGTGAAACCGCCGGAAACGAACAGTATAAAATATTTTTAAAAGACACCTATTCGAAAGTTAAAAGCGGATCTTCCCTTTGCGATATTTTCAAAAGCAAGCGCCTGCTCTTCCCCCTGACCGACTGCCAGATTATCAGCGTGGGCGAAGAATCCGGCACGCTTGCCGACTCGCTCGCCTACTGCGCCGCGTTGCATGACGACGCGCTCGACGACATCACGAAAAATCTGTCGAACATCCTTGAACCGGTGCTTTTCGTCATCATCGGACTCATGGTCGGCGTCCTGGCGCTGGCCGTTATCACGCCAATCTATTCGATCACGAAAATATTCGAACAATAAAAAAATGAACGCGCGAAAAAACAATATTTTTCAATTAAACGCTCAAAGCGGATTCACTCTGATGGAAGTGATGGTGGTTTTAACGATTACCATAATTTTGGTCGCGGCCTCAGTGCCTTTTTATTCTTTTTTCCAATCGTTCGGCGTTTTGAACTCGAGCAAGCAGGAAGTGCTGGAAAACGTCCGGTTGACCCAGAGCAAGGCCCGCGCCGGCGAAAACAACAGCTCGTTCGGCGTTTATTTTCTGAACAATCAATACACGATTTACCAAGGCGATTCGTATGCCGGCCGCAATCAAAGCTTCGACTCACTGAACGAATTGCCCACGAATTTTCGATTTTCCGGATTATCTGAAGTCAAATTCAATTTGAAAACCGGCTTGCCGTCGACCACCGGCGACATTGCGATCATCAACAACTCGAACAATGCGACCGAAAAAATCAGCGTCAACTCGGTCGGACTAATTTATTAAAATGAAAAAAAACATTTCAAAAAGAAAAGGCCAGACTTTGGCGGAAGTGATCTTGGCCCTGGCGATTTTCGCTGTTTTCATCGCCTCGGCCGGCGTGCTCATCTCGTCCAAATTCAATTCCTTGAATAAAATAAATGAAACGGCCGAGTCAAGCGCGGTCGCGAACGCCGGATTCGAAGCGCTGCGCGGCATTTCAATGCAAAATTGGTCTTTATTGACTGATGGAGAATACGGCGTGGAAATTCAAGGCGGCGTTTGGCAATTGAAAAGCGCGCCGGACACCATTGAAAATAAATATGAAAGAACAATAATGATTGCGCCGGTGAAGCGCGACGCCAACTGCCAAATCGTTGAAACGGGCGGCGAAATCGACCCGGACACCAAGCTTGTAACAGTAAATGTGTCTTGGCAAATGCCGCCAGGAAACCGCACCCGTTCCTTTAGCCAGTTATTAACGTCGTGGAAAAACCCGACCGCCTGCTTGGCGAAAAAAGGCGAAGTGCGCTATCTGACGATCGATGTCAGCGCTTCCGTCATCGACGCGACAAAAAAATCACTGACCGGGACAAAAATAAAGAATACCGGGACCGCGCCCATTACGCTGGATAAAATGCAACTGACCTGGACAAAACCGGGCAACATCACTTACATCAAAATAAACGGCTCTAACTACTGGCATTCGACAAGCGGGATCGGTTCGCCAAGCGGCGTTCAGCCGTCCGGCACGGTCATCGACATTGAAAATTTCATTCTCCAGCCTGGCGTTTCCTACGACATCGACAACATTCGCTTCGATTCCAAAGTCGACGGCTCCACTTTCACCATCACCGCCATCATGTCCGACGGCACGTCAATCACGGAAATCACCACGCCGCCTTTTATTCCTTAAAATATTAATCAATCCTATGCGCAAATGGTACAAAAAATTCAAGAAAAGCCAGAACCTTATCGAATGCCTGATCGCCCTCGGCCTGTTTTTCTTTTTCAGTGTCAGCTTTGCCACGCTGGCCGTCCAGTACACGAATTCAATCGCCAAAGCAACGTCTTTGGACGCGATAAAATCAACGGCCAGAGAAAATCTGGAAGCGTTGCAGAATATGTCGTATGAAAATTTCAACTTGCTGGCCGACGGCAATTATGATCTGAATCCGTCCGGCAACTCCTGGCAATTGTCCGCCTCCACGAACGAATACAACTGCATGTTCCGCTGCCGCCAAGGCAAAGGCGCGGGCAAAGCCGTTGGTTTTTATAAATGCAAAAACATGAGCAATAATCCGAACAAAGACTGCGACATAATAATGCAATACCAAAAGTTCGTGAACATCCAGGCCGTCACCCGCAACAACAAATGCGAACTGGCGACGGGAGGAACGATCGATCCGGACACGAAATTCGTCACGATCACTTTCAACTGGCTGCAAAACGACCAGATATTCACCAAAAATTTTTCCCAATATTTCACCAATTGGCGCCAGCCTACCGCTTGCCTTAAAGCCGGCTATTTGTCGAATGTCGTTTATTCAGGCGATAACGCCAATTTCAGCGGATCAACAGGGGCAATCACCGGAAACATAACCGTCGCGAACAATTTCAACGCTGGCTCGATGTCAGTGAACGGCACCGTGACGCAAAACGGAACCGTCGACATGCCGACGGTTGATTTTGATTCGTACAAAGCGATCGCCGATCATGTGATCAACAACAATTATTCTTTCGCCGCCGGCAACACCTATGAAGGCATCTGGTACGTCAAAGGCGACGCCACGTTGAATTCAAACATCACTTTCAACGGCACGCTCGTCGCCACCCGCCACATCACGCTGGAAAACAAGAATTCAATCACGATCACTCCGACCGGCGCTTACCCCGCTCTTCTGGCCGGCGACGACATTCATGCCAACCATTTGTCGAGTTCGACGATCAACGGACTGATGTTCGCGGTTCACGATTTTGAAATTGAATACGGAACGAATCTGACGATAAACGGCAGCCTGATGACTGGGCACAATATGAACGCGAAAAACAGCTCCGGCTTCAATATAACGTACGACCAAGATTTGAAGACAACGCCTCCTCCTTATTTCTCAAATTAATATGAAAACCGCGCGCGGTTTCACCCTGATCGAACTTATCGTTTACATTTGCATCACTTCAATCGTGCTAATGTCTTCGCTGTCGATCGCTTTCCTCATCATCAACGATCAGATAAAGGAAAGCGTGATCGCCGAAGTCAGGGGCAACGGCGATTTTTCAATGGAAAAAATTTCATACTATGCTCAACGCGCCAGCGCGGTGAACACCCAAACTGTTTACAATTCGAATCCAGGCAAACTGGTTCTCGATTATGCGAGCAATCCGCAAATCACGATCGATGCTTACGACAAAACAATCACTTTAAACGGCCAAGCAGTGACGATAAAGAAATTGCGATTGAAACAGGGCTCCGGCCAAGCGATCGATCTGACGAGCGATCGTGTCGAAGTTATCAATTTTTCATTATTAAATCTGTCGGGAACCAACGCCGTTTCCATCGAAGCGGATCTGTCGTTGAAATCGGTCAACCCGAGCAGCAGCGCAATATATGCTTCAGAAAATTCCTGGAGCGTCCCGGTCACCGTCAGGACGAAATAAAAAAGAGCAAGGATTCATCCTGCTCATCGCGGTCATCATCATCACCGCCGTCGTTTCAGTTATCCTGGTGAAAACATCGCTGAACGCGCTGACCGGGTTGAACAACAGCGTCGTTAACATGAACGGAATGAACGCCGAATATCAGGCGGACAGCTGCGCGCAGGAAGCTCTGCTTAATTTAAATCGCGACAATACTTACGCCGGCGGAAATTTCGCGCTCGGCAGCGGCAACTGCGTCGTCATCGTTTCCGGCTCGGACAACACGCGGACGATAAACGCCACCGGAATATTGAACAACTATTATCGCTCGCTGAATATCAACGTGACGCTCAGTCCGTTTGCGATCACGTCTTGGGATAATTAAATCTAATGGTTTAATTTTTTATTTTTTTAATTTATTGTTCTTTTGACTGCTGGGGATAATTATTTCATATCTGCATTGCTTTCTGCTATAATTGAATAAACAACTCTTTAACATATAACTAACTCTTAATAAAGAAAATTATGAAAAAAGGCTTTACATTGATCGAGCTTTTGATCGTGATTGCGATCATCGCGATCTTGGCGGTCGTGGTCTTCGTGGCTCTCGATCCTCTGAGCCGCTTCCAATCGGCGCGCGACGCGCAAAGATGGAGCGACGTGACCGCGGTTCTTGACGCGGCGAAATTGAATCAAGTCGACAACGGCGGTTCTTACTTGGCGGCGATCAGCGGCCTCACCGCCGGCAGTTACTACACCATCGGTACTTGCGCCAGCGGCGGCGATTCGGGTTGCACGGCCAAGACGACTTTGGCAGCTTGCGCCGATTTGACCGGCCTTGCCACCGCCGGACAGATCGCGACCATTCCGACGGATCCTAGCACTGGAACTGCGGCTAAAACCGATTACTACATCCTGCGCGCTTCCACCGGCGTCCTGACCATCGGCGCCTGCGACCCGGAAAAAGCAACAGCCATCAGCGTCAGCAGATAATCATTTTAAATAAAAAAGCTTCCCGCGAAAACGGGAGCTTTTTTTATTCAGAAAAAATTCATTTCAATCCTGTTTGTTCAACAACGGATATAAATCCTTGTCAATCGTCCGCTCGAAGCAAACGCGCCCGGCACCGTGATCCCAGGTCTGCGAATCAATCGATTTGCCGGGAATCGACGCCGGAATCGCCGCTGGGTTTTCAATCATTGGCAACGACGCGCCGGGAAGACTGAAGTTCGCGCACAATTCGAATTTCAAATTTTTCGCGTCAATTATTCTGTATTCATAAGCCGCTTTCGTCTGCGGATCGACTGGCGCGTATGAACCGGATATTTGATCGGACAGATCCGCCAGCGAAGCGGGCAGTGTTTCCTTGCGCTGCCAATAATTGGCGATTAAATATTGAATGCTCTGCAAATCGCTCACCTTCCGTTGGTCATATTCTTTGAACCGCGCCTCCTTCGGCGAGCCGATGATGAAAAAAGTGCTGACAATGCCGGCCAAAACCAAAACGCCGGACAGCCAAACTAATGTTTTCGCCAGAAATTTGTTGTTCTCGGCGCGGACTTCATTCAGATAATAGCCGAAAATCAGCGCGGCCACGAAAAACAAGGACGCCATTTGCAGAATAAACTGCAAATTCATTCCGCCCTGCAAATAGACCAGGATCACGCGCACCAGATCGACGATGATCACGATCGCGGCGACGAACAGCGTGAAATAAATCAGCCATTTGCGCAGCTTCATTTCGCGCAGCAGCGGTTCGCGATCGTAAAGCCGCTCGAGAAAATACGACACGAAGAAAAAAATCGGAAAAACGATGATCAGCGACGCCAAGGCGAAACGCAGCAAGCCCTGAACCGCCATCAGCGGGTCGCCCAACGCTTTGTCCTGAAAATAATAGTTGACGTGCTGGAACATGACCATGATGAAACTCACCGCCGACCAGTACAGCGTGATGATCGCCAAAAGATGCAGGAACACGTCGCGAGGCAAATTTCTTTTGGGAAGAACTTGTCCGTCAATCATAGATTTTATTTTAATGTTTATATTTTTCCGCCGACGGAAAAACGCCGTAAAAAAACGTCAGATTGTTCCCTTCCGACGCCTCCGCCGAAAGAGGAGTGCTGTTTATTTTTATTATCCAAAGAATCAATCTTGAATAATTTGAGTTTTGAATTTTGTGCTTTGGGTTTTCCCGCTCTGCGGGACAATGGGCGCGGAGAGAGTCGAACTCTCATGAACGAAGTTCATACGCTCCTGAAGCGTACGTGTCTACCAATTTCACCACGCGCCCCCGTCTCAATAAAAGTAAATTTGTAAAAACAATTTACGTATTTATATT
>JAZDPK010000072.1:0-6978 GCA_043797615.1 Parcubacteria group bacterium | reverse complement strand
TTTTTGTTTTTTTGTCGGAGTTTGCATATAGTTTGATAATTTTTAGAATATTTGCATATATAACAGTATACCCGAAAATTTCCCGAAAGCCAAAATAAAGTTATCCACAACTTTAAGGTAAAAAAGTATAAATTAACAGGGAATGAACATTTTTATTGCAAAATTTGCATATTGATGTATGATTAAGACATTGAGCAGGCTTGAACTGATAAATTTAAATAAAATTCTATGTGGTATTACATCATCGGTCTTGTCATTGTTCTTCTCTTTAGTTCCCTGAAAATCGTCAAAGAGTACGAGCGCGGCGTGATTTTTTTCCTGGGTCGCTGCACCGGCGTGCGCGGACCCGGCCTGATCGTTTTAATCCCGATTTTCGAACGCATGGTAAAGGTGACATTGCGCACGGTGACGATGAACATTCCGTCGCAGAAGATCATTACGCGGGACAATGTTTCGATCGATATCGCGGCAGTGGCGTATTACCACATCATGGATCCGAAAAAATCCGTCATCGCGATCGAGGACGTTTACAGCGCGGTAAATCAGATCAGCCAGACAACAGTGCGCAACGTGGTCGGCCAGTTTACTTTGGATCAGCTCTTGGCCAAGACAGTTGACATCAACACGCAAATTAAAAACGTGATCGACGCGCACACCGAGCCATGGGGCGCGCAGGTGACGGCGGTTGAAATCAAGGACATCGTCTTGCCGGATAATATGCAGCGCGCAATGGCCAAGGAAGCGGAAGCCGAGCGCGAGCGCCGCGCGAAGATCGTGGCGGCGGAAGGCGAATTCCAAGCGGCGGTAAAGCTGGGCGAAGCGGCGGACATTATTTCCGCGCATCCGGTCGCGTTGCAACTGCGCACGTTGCAGACCATGGCCGAGATCAGCGTTGAGAAGAATTCAACGATCATTTTCCCGGCGCAATTCATGACAACGGTGAAGGAAGCGCTGGCGGCGATAAAAGGGGACGAAGGAAAATAAAATATCATAATGGCTAGCCGCGGAATTTATTCCGCGGCTGGGTGAAAATATCGCATAGGATAGGCGCGGAATAAATTCCTCGCGTAGCCACCTTGAATATTGCATTACGATGATATAAAAATCACCTTACAGAAGGTGATTTTTTGGTATTAATTTACACTAAATTTTGATAAAATGAGCGTTGCTATTGACAAGCAAGTTGATTAAGTCCCAACGGGATCCCTTCGGGATTTATAGAGTTGATAAAGTTGATTTTTGAGATTATTGCTTGTTGGTTGATTATAGCGCTTAACGGCGAAGATGCACAGTCTGGAGCAATAATCCAAGATTGCGTCGCTTAATTAAGCATTGAGGATTGCTTCGATTCCCTGTCTGCTCGCCTCCGCGTAGCGCTTCGGCGGAGCGGGGCCGACAGGCAGGCTCGCAATGACAGTTGCTTGATATGAGCTCGCAAATAAATTGATCTCCTTCGGATTCTATTCCTATGTTTTAACCTAAATCCTATATCCTATTTTCTAAACCCTGTTTCCATTGACTGAACCCAATAATTAAGATAAAATGGCTTCATCGCACATTAACAATTTATTTCAAGGAGATAACAGATGATGAATTTCAATTACATTGATCCTCTGAAAATCGAAAAGCGCGAATACCAGTTCAAGGACGCCGAACAATTGTCCGTTAAATTGAGCAAGGGAATGAACTGCGGACTGGTTTATCCGACCGGCATCGGCAAGAGCTATACCATGTATCCTGTCGCGGATAATTTTTTGGCAAAGGGCAAAGTCTTGATCAACGCCCACAGCAATCCGCTCGTTGACCAGCATTATTGCAACATTAAAAAGATTTTCAATTTAAATGAAGATGAAGTGGCAAAACTGGTCGGCAAAGTTTCCGCGAAAAAACGGGCTGAACTTTGGAAAAACGCGCGATTGATCGTTTCCACGCCGCAGACCATTGTCAGCGAATTGAAAAAAGGAACAATCGATTTAAACGGCATTGCGCTGGTTGTTTTCGACGAAATGCAGATGGCCAAGGACAAATACGCGTATGTTGAAATCGCCAGGCGCTGCCGCGAGCTCGGAATCCCGATTCTGGGGTTGACCGCGTCCACTGGCGGTTCGAAGATTATTTCGAAAGATAAAATCCGTTTGGACGTTCTGGATGAGATTTACAAAGTCGATTGGTGGATTTACCGGCCGGAAAGCGATCCGGAAATTAAGGAATATTTATTTTCAAAAAAAGAAGTCAAGGAAATCATCGAATATCCGGAAAAACACAAAGAAGCGATGCGCCATCTGCGCCGGAAGATAATATGCGTTCATGATGAATTGGCGCGGAGCGGATTGATCGAGCGTTTGGAAAATACGGCCGATCTTGACCGCCGCTTCCCGTTCTGCCAGATTTCCGAATTGAAAAGGCTGCGGCCAAGATTGAAAGCGCTGGCGAACGAGCTGAGGCAGCGGAACAAATTCAAGGAATCGTATCGCATCAACGTCCTGTTCGACGCGTACATGAAGCTCATGCACCTCCTGAACCTTTTCGTGACGGAAGGATATGAAGTTTCATTGGATTATCTTGGGGAATTGGCAGTTGATTTGATTTCCGGAGAGTATTGGCGCAGCGCCCATCCGCAGCTTAGATACAAAAATTCCGTTGCTTACGAAATTTTAAAGAGAAATGACGACATCAGGGCGTTTTACCGGCTGATCAACGGTTTCATTAAAAACAACGTCCCGCATCCGAAATTGAAAAGATTGATTGCGCTGGTTAAAGGCCATTTGAAGCGCAATGTTCTTATTCTTGTTTTCTGCAATTACAAAAAGTCGATCGATTATCTGAAAATCGCGCTGGAAAAGCAGGGGATCAAGCCGGAAATCATCGCGGGCGTGAAGTTCATGAAAATCGAAGATCAGCGGAAAATCCTGGACTGTTTCAAAAACCGCGAATTTTCGGTTCTGCTCGCCACGCCGGTGATCGAAGCCGGCATCCACGTGCCGAAGATCGACCTGGTGATCAATTATTCCATGCCTTTGACCGGCATCGCGCAGATTCAGCGGGGCGGACGGGCCGGGCGCACGAACTTCGGACTTATTTATTATTTGATCATGGACAATTCGAACGACACCAGCCTGTATTTCGCGGCGCGGGCGGACAACAACGGCATGGATCAAGAACTGCGGCGGCGTTTGTTGATTCAAGAAAAAGAAGCCAAAGGCGAAAACGTTTTTTTTCTCAAGGCAAAGCAGGCGTCGTTGGAATTCGAACCTGTCTCGGTGGATAGGCCGTTGATTCATCAACGGCTCATATCGAAAAAAAATAAAATCCGCAAGATAACAGGGAATCAAGGTAATTTGTTTTCAAAATGACAACAGCCCGGAAGTAGATTCTCGCATCCGCTCGAATCACTTCCGAGCGCAGGAGGCGCCAATGCGAAAAAAGAATCAGTCTTCGCTACCGACTTCGCTCAAGCTTCGTCGGTCAAGAAAGCTACGACTGACAAGATTGCCAATCAAACGAATGGACAGCTGCGCGGAAATTCAAACGGAATTGAAAAATTTCCGCGCTGACAAAGGCTTGACCTTGCTTGAACGGTATGAAGTTTACAAGCATTTGATGAAATGCGACGGGTGCATCGAGGCGTATTCAAAGCTGATGGAAGAGGATTCCGCCAAGCTGCGCGCCAAACTCAAACACAAGTTCAGTTAAAACAAACGCTGATTCGGCCAAGCCGGACCAGCTTTTTTTACTTTAAATAAAAAAGGAACGCGATATGCTGCGTTCCTTGTTGCAATTATCAGAGCCGCTTGGCGATTTCCGCTCCCAGCTTTTCCGACAGCTGGGCAGCGATTTTGTCGGTCAGCGCTTGGCTCTTTCCTTTGAAAATTTGCTCGATCAGGTCGTTGACGAATTTTTCCAGCTTGCCCGTGTTCGCGCTGTAAACCGCGCGATCCACCAATCCTTTGACCGTGCTTGATTCGGCGCAGAGCTGGCCGACGATTTTTGCGACATAGCCGTCGCGTTCAAGGTTGTTAATCCAGCCTTTGACCATTGCCGATACGCCGGACGACATCAGATTTTTGATCTCATTTTGATTCGAGAGAATTTCTTTCAATAAATCGTCGAAATGCAATTCTTTTCTGATGGCCGCTTGGAGCGTTTCATCGGCATCGTCATCGCCGGATAGATCCTGAAGAATCATTTTTTTCAATTTTTCTTTTTTCGCCGCCTGGATTTCCGGATCGGCCGCGATCAGTTCCTTCACCGTCTTCGCGTCGATTTTTATTTCATTTTCAATCAAGGTTTCCAGACTGTCTTCGCCATCGTCGTCGTAATCGTCATTATCGTCGTCGTTGATTTTTTCCAGAGCGATGGCTTTGATTTTTTCCTTGAGCGCTTTTTGCAAATCTGGATCGTTCGACATCAAGTTCTTGATCATTTCCGCGTGGCCGACCATTTGCTCTTCGATGATTACGCCGAGCGAGTTGCCGTCATTGTTTTCCGTGTCACTATCCAGTTCTTCGATTTTTTCAAGGATCAAGGCGATGATTTTTTCTTTCAATTTGAGCTGGACTATTTCGTCTTTCGTTATGAATTCGCTGATTTTTTCTTCCGACGGCACGAGCGCGTTTTTGATGTTGTCGTCGATATCGCCGTCGCCCTCGAGCGCGTCGTCGATTTTTCCTGAAATAAATTTGCTCAAACTTGCGTTCAGCGATTCCTGGATGGCGGGATTGTACTTGATCAGCTCGGTTATTTTTTCTTCGTCGCAGGCGTTGACAATGGTCGATTCAACATCGATGTCAGAGTCGCCGGATTCGATTTGCGCCAGCGCTTTGTCGGCGATTTTTTTGATGACTTCGGCGAATTTGGGATTCCCGGTCAGCGCTTTGGCCGCGATACCGGCGATGTCGGCGTTGCTGATTACCGACCGAAGAAGAGAACTGTCTTGCGTCAGCTTTTCCAAAATCATTTTTGCCGCTTCATTGATTGCATCAGGCATGTTTTTTTCCTTTCTGTTTGTTGTCAACGAACTGAAACAGGGCATTATCGAAGTCTATCAATAAGCCTTGTTTTTGTCAAGAAGTGCTTATTTGCTGAATTTAATCGCCCGCTTGCCCTGTACCGTCCGGTACGAGGCTTGCCATGCACCGCATATGGTGTGCCTGGCTTGCCGTGCACCATATGGTGCACGGCTTGCATTATTTTTATCAATAATATACAATACTAGCATCGAATTAATCAATACAAAATATGTTTAAAGAAATGTTCGGAGCGTTTAAAAAGCCGGAAAAGCCGTCAATGCCTGATGCCGAAGCGGCGCTCGGCGCGGAGCGGAATTTGATTGACCAGATGCTTAAAATGCCAAACATCGATCGCCGCGTTTTTTTGGGTTTTATCAAAGATTCAACCGACTTTTTGAAACAGCAAATATAAAATAAAATATGAACGACGAACAAGTGAATAAAGTCGAAGCTTTGCTGGCGAAGTCCGAGCTTGACAATCGTTCCGCCGAGCTCTTGCGCCAGTTTTTCAATTCCATCGCCGACCAGCCGCAATTCGAAAAGATCATTTCCTTGCTGGAGCGTTTTCCTGTTTTGTTTGATAACTTTTGCAAATGCTTCCATTTGAAAGCGAAATTTTTGGAGCAAGGCAAGTCCGAGACCGAGTGGAATTATTTTTTGGAAAAAGAAAAAGAGCTGTTGAATCAAGCCGAATAAATTCAATAATCCGAATAAAACTGGAAAATCCGAATTCTCTCAATTTATAATCCGAACAAATACATCCGAATTCTCCGAATGAAAACTACAAATACCATTCAATCTTAAGTATATTCGGAGCATTCGGATTTTTAAATTTTCGGATTATATTAAATCAAAAGCCACAGTATTGACGGATATTGCGGTTTTTTTATTTGTTCGATTTTTAAAAGAATAAAAGAAGATGAATTCATGGAATCCATCTTCTTGTTTGTTGTTACGGATTCAAGCCGTTGAAGTTGGCCGTTTTTAACGTCCAATCGCCGGCTCTGTTCGTGTCCGCATTCATCGGGGTGCGCTGCATGCTCTTGCCGGTAACGGTGTTTCCGCAACCCGACCAGTTCACGGAAATCTCGCTGGCAGACGGGACGCTGCTGTTGCTGCATACTCCGCCGTCGCAATTCGGCGGCAGCCAGGCGGAATTATCCTGCGCGAATTTGAGCGCCTTCGCGAAATTTTCAGAAGGCGATGCATCGTTGACAAAAGGCACCGCGTCCTGGATCGGATACATGCCGCCGTCATTGCCAGTCGCGCCGACCGCCAGCACTCGTTCGCTGTTCGGTATCCCATCCCTGACGCCGACAATGTCCCAGGCATAATTGTAGCAGCCGTTGCTTTCCGGACAGCCGGTTTTTCCGGATGCGTTCGTTTCCGTCACCGCCAGCTGAACGCCTCCATCAGTAGTCGGACCGAGGTGGATGATGACGATGTCGCCGTTGGCAACGTTCAGATCGGGCAGAGCGGCCAGCAAGGCCTTGCCATCGCTCGGACTCACGCCCGGGTTCAAATGAATGATTATTCCATTCAAATTGCCGCAGGCCGTGATGATCAATCTTATCATGTCTAGACCGTAAGTGATTTTTTGATTCACTTCGATCAGCATGACCGAGGCGATTCCGTCGCAGCCAGCGTCAGGATGCTCGCCGCCGTCGCCGCAACCGCCATCGTCGCAGCCGCCATCAAGCGCAGGCGTTCCGCCATCATGAATGCCGCCGTCGGGACGATTGCCGCCGTCAAGAATTCCGCCATCAGGATGGGTTCCACCGTCCCCCTGACCTCCGTCAGGGTGACAACACCCGGCGTCAATATTGCCGCCATCGTTCTGACCGCCGTCAGGATAATTTCCTCCGTCCGCAACGATTGTCGACGTGCCGTTGTCGCCGCAGTTATTGATCGCGAAGATCATGACCGCTGCCAGTATAAGCAGTGGCAGAAAGAAAACCGATTTGTGTTT
>JAZDPK010000040.1:0-22794 GCA_043797615.1 Parcubacteria group bacterium | reverse complement strand
TTTTTATTCCACAGAACGGCAATTTCATTTCGTTCGTTTTTACTTAAATGCGCGTAGCATTTGGTTTTTTTTATTCATATTTTTTCATTTTAAAACCATTTATTTATTTTGCAAGTGTTCGACTTCAAATGCGAATTCAGGGCCGCAGGGAAATCACCCGGCCGCAAGTCGCGATCTGGCCGGCGTAAAATTTGGCGGCGTATGAATCATCGGAAAAACTCCTTTTCGCGCGATATTTTAAATTGTCGAGCGTAAGATTGAATTCCTCCTGATTTATCAGCTTCGATTTCAAGCAACCCAATTTCGCCAAAATCATTTCTAAAATTTGAAAAAATTGATTTCGCTTGCCGGTGTACGCGTCGATCCGAAAATAGCCGGCGTCTTCCCATTGCCATATTGCCGAGTCTATTTCGTAAACCAGTCCGCTCTCGCTCCGCATCGCGCTGATCAGAATCGAGCTCTCCCGATCCGCCAGTATGTTGTTCAGAAAAATAAGCGGATAGCGCCGCGGATCGTCGAAGCCCCACAGCGGAAACCCCAAAGAAAAACTGATCTGATTGGATCGGCGTGGCAACAGCTTGATTCTCGCTTCGGTTTGCTCAACGGAAAAAGGCGCGAAAGACTGCGGATGCCCGCGCTTCAGTCCGCCGAATTCCCGCTCGATCGATTCCAGCGCTTTTTCCTGGTTGAAATCGCCGGCAACGACGATAATCATGCGGTTCGGCCTGACTAACTTTTTGTAATGTCTGCGGATCTGCCAGGGCTTGAATTTTTTCGTGTTCGCCGCTTCCATCGCCGTATTCTGCGACAAAGCGTTGTTCGGAAACATGAGGATGTCGCGCATTTCCTTCACTTGCACGTCGCCATCGTCGAGCATGCCTTTCAATTCGTTCACGATTACGCTTCGGGCGAGCTCGATATGCTCATCCGTCATAATCGGACGCAAGACCATGTCGCAAAAGAGCGTCATGCCCAAATTGAATTTCTGCTTGTTCAGCGTGATGAGCGCGAGGATGATGTCGTTCGAAGTCATGCCTTCGAATTCTCCGCCGAAACTGTCGAGCGCTCGATTGAACGCTGTTTCGGTCGGAAAATGCTCGGATCCGGAAGCGGTGATCAAATGTTCGCAAATGTGATCGATTCCAACCATATCCGCTTTTTCATAGCGGTCGCCCATTTTTATGGCGACGGCGATCGTCACTTCCGCGCTTTGCCTCGGCGCGAGCAAGATCTGCAAACCGTTCGCCAAAACTTTGTGCTTCATTCCTTCCTCCTTTAAAAAGTTGATGCGAATTAAATATAAAACAATTTATTGGTTCTTTCATTGTTTTGTTTTAGCCTTCTTTCCCTTCTGCGCCTTCTTTTGCCCTCTTATCCCTTCTTAACTTGTTAATTGTCAAAGTTCGTTTCTTGGATTTTACAATAAACCGCGATAAAATGCAATATGTATCTTAACTTATCCATATGGACAAACATTGCGGAATATTCTATGATTAATTTGACGATGAAATCGATTTAACCAAAGGAGGAACAACCATGGCAAGAGAACTGATGCGCAAATTGGAAAAAGGACAGATCGGCATTAACGAATTCTGGCGCATTGCCAAACGCAACGCGAAAAAAGAGATCAAAACGAAAGCAGACGAAGAAAAATTCGAATTGCGAACGCTTCGCGAACACGTTTTCAAAGCGAGCGACGCGAAAATCAAAAAAATCGTCAAGGCCGATCTTGAGCAACAGATCAAAACGCACAAAGAGAATTTCGAACGGCGGTGCAAGGAAAGAAAAGCGCTGCTTCAAAACGGTTTTTAACTCGGAACAAAATGGCTTGGCAGCAACTGCCCGGCCGTTTTTTATTGACGAGTATAATCCGAATTCAAAACAATCCGAATGCTCCGACTATTCACAAAAAAAAAACCGAAAATTATCTATATCCGAATACTCCGAATATCCTTCAGACCAAATAAAATTAGTAGTTTTCATTCGGAGAATTCGGATTCCCCTGTTTTATTCGGATTATAAAAGGCAGAACGTTGTTAACGCTCCGCCTTATTGGATTTAACTTGCTTGGCCGTTCGCGAAAATTTTGAACGGATGCCAAGACACCGGCCGCAGCGCTGTTTCGCGCACGCTGAGATAATGATGCGTGATTTTCGCGCAATCAATGTCTGCACGTCGATAATTTGCCAAGTCCGAAGTAAATCAACAGACCCGGAATCAAATACGGCGAAAGGCAAAGCAGGACGCAACCGATAATGTTTTTTTCCGCCACAAATATTGCAAAGGCAATGCGAAAATAACATAAACAAGCGCCACAATGACAATTGCCAGCTCCTCGAAAAATTTACGGATCAATTTTCCCGCGTTCGTCAAATATACCAATTTCATGGCTTCTCCTTTTTTAAAATGAAATTTTATTGTCAATGGACAACGAATAAACTCTATCACATCATTTTAATTTTGTCAACCCGCCATCGACAAATAAAAACCGCCTTGAATTTAGATCCAATGCGGTTTTTGTTTCACTTCGGTTCGCATTCGCAGCAGATTCTGTCCGCTTCCTGGCGGCAGACGGGCATGAATTTGCAGACTTGGTAAGCTTTCGCGTGGCATTTCCGCTTGGCTTCCGATTTCCAGCCCGGCCTTTCGATTTTCTCGCAAAAGCCGATGTTGCCCTGGCTGACCGTAAATCCGTAGTTCTTCGAAAAGCCGATGCAACCGGCAAGCGCGAACGTCATCATTAGAGAAAACCATTGAGCGAAACGCATGACCCCCTCCTTTCTTTGCGGTTGAACAAAGGTTAACAATAGTTTAAATCAAACTGAACGCCTTGTCAACAAAATAAAAAGGAAGCCGAACGTTCGACTTCCTCGATTGATTATTTTTCTTCTTTTTTCTTGCCGAATTCGCGAAGTTTTTTTTCAAAACGGCTCAATTGATCGGCGAACTTTTCCGTAATCGTTCTTTCTTCGTACCGCGAGTTGGCCCCGCCTTTGCGTTTGAACCAGTCTTCCTTGATTTTCCTGATGAAATCCTTCCACAAATTGAAATCTTCCGTCAGCTGGCCCGCGCCTTCGCAGATCGCGCAAATTTCGTAACTTCCGGTTTTGCGGTTGAATTCGTTCGCGTCGCGTCCGGTGCCGTAGCAATATTTGCAATAACGGTGGCCGGACTTCAGAACAACGAGCTCGATACTGCCTTTCCCTTCGCAATATTCGCACTTCATCGTATAAATCCGCCTGCTCATGCCGTTGCCGTAGCACACCGGGCACTTCTTCAAGGTTGGATCGAATTCGATGTCCGGTAATTCCGCGTTCTCGCCTTTCATCGCGTTTTTGAATTGCTCGCGTTGCCAATTGCCGCGGTAAATCCGCCGCTTTTCCGGATCGCTCAAAATTTTATGCGCTTCGTTTACAAG
Source organism: Parcubacteria group bacterium (assembly GCA_043797615.1). Lineage (GTDB taxonomy): Bacteria > Patescibacteriota > Patescibacteriia > UBA11705 > JABHMO01 > JAZDPK01. The sequence goes on along the minus strand of JAZDPK010000040.1, from coordinate 19,376 downwards.
CTTGAATTTTTCTTCGGCGTCGTTATCGCCGGGATTGCGGTCCGGATGGAATTGAAACGCTCTTTTTCGAAACGCGCTTTTAATCTCCTGATCTGTCGCGTTTTCGCCGACTCCCAGAATCTTGTAATAATTATGCATGCTTGCCTCCTTGTTAAATAACGATGAAACGATATTGTATCAATTCTGTTTAAAAATGTCAACCCACTGGCGTTTTTTAATCTTTTTTACTATAATGAATACATCTTAAGAAAATTGTCTCGCAAATCCGCATAATCCGCTTTAATCCGTTTTATCTGTTTTCTTATGCAAGTTCCCAAACGCAAATCCGAAAATTTCAAGCGAACCAAAGCCGATCCGATCATGACCAAGGCGAAATATTTGGAATTGAAAGAAAAGCTGGCAAGGCTGCTGCAAAAAAGGCCGGCACTGATCGAAGAAACCCAGCGGCTCGCCCAGCTCGGCGACTTTTCGGAAAACGCGGAATACCAAATCGCCAAAGGAAAATTGCGCGGAACGAACAATCGGATTTTAGAACTGGAATACCAGATCAATCACGCGGAAATCATCGAACCGACACAAGGCGGACATTGCCAAGTCGGCAGCCGCATCACGGTGGAATTAAACGGAACTAAAAAAACTTTTGAAATCCTCGGTTCTTGCGAAACCAACCCGTCCGTCGGCGTTATCTCAAGACACTCGCCCATTGGTTCGGCGCTGATCGGCAGCCGCGAAGGCGACACGGTTAAAATCCAGTTGGCTAACAAGGAGGCGACATGCAAAATAATAAAAATTGAATAATTACTTTAGTCCCATAGACTGCCTGCCCTGAACCTGAATGTAATGAATGGTTCAGGGGACTATGGGACTGTTTTAATTTCGCAAAAAAACAACCGGCTTTCTCATGACCGATTGTTTTTATTTTTATTCTCGATTAATATAATCACTCAACCAGATTGGATCCAACGCTTCGGCCGCTTCCTCGCCTTTCTTGATCAATCCTGTTTTATACTTTTCATCTTTCAGCGCTTCAGCCGCCGGCTCGTCGATCGGCCAGACTTCATGCTTATCCAAGAGTTCGCGCATCGATTTGTAATGGTCCTTGATCGCGCAAGGCAAAATCCAGTTTCCCAGTTCCTTTTTATCCTTAACCAACGCATAATCGTCCTGCCATTTGCGAATGTCTTTCAAAAACGGATGCTGCAGCAGGTCGTCCAAGGTCTTGCCTTCTTTAAACGTGTCATAAATGCTGGCGAACGCGTACGGATTGAACACGCACGGCGTCACGTTGCCGTTCCAGTCGATGTAAATGTAGCCGCCGCTCCGCCCGGCTGAGATGCAGCCGTTGCTGAGCGCGCCGCAATTCCAGAAATCGGCGATAAAATATCCTTTGTTATTGATCAAATCATGAATCGTGCGATAAAGCTTAATGCGCTGCTCCGGCGTCACCATCAAATCCAAAGTTTGGCTTCGTCCAATCGGCATGTATTGGAAAATCCAGGCGTAAATCGCGCCGTGCCGTTTGAAATAAAATTCAAAAAGCTTTTCATCGGCTGCCGCGTCGGCATTGTTTTTCGTCGTGGTGATGGAAATGCCGAAAGGCACGCCGGCTTCTTTTAAATTTTCCATCGCTTCCAGAATTTTCTTATGAACTCCCGGGCCGCGGCGCTCGTCGGTTTCCTTTTCGTATCCTTCAACGGAAATCGCCGGCGACACGTTGCCGAGCTTGGCCAATTTCACCGCGACTTCTTTCGTGATCAAAGTGCCGTTCGTGTAAACCATGAAAAAAGTTTCCGGATGCCTGGCCGCGATGTCGAACAATGTTTTACCATTGCTTTCATAAAGAAACGGTTCGCCGCCGCTGATCACAGTGAAGCTCGAGCCCCAAAGTTTGACTTGCTGATCAATGATTTTGTCGAACACCTCGAAATCCAATTTTTCCGACGCCGAGCTGTCCGCGTTCGCGTAGCAGCCGGCGCATTTCAAATTGCAGAATTTGCCCGGCGAAATGGTAACGAATCCGGGCGGCGCGCTGCCGTGCGTTTTTTTGTATTTTCTGATGACTTTCACGCGGTTGATCATCACGTTCATGAAAAGCTTGATGACTTGCCGCTTGTGTTTCTTGGTTTTCGCGTTTTCGAACGCCATATTCATCGCGTCCAGAATGTTCGCCGCCATGTGGTACTTGTCGTCCTGCACTTGGCGCGGCAGAACGTCGGTCTGCCGGTCAAGCATGGCCATGATCATGCTTTTCATCAGATCTAAAAATTTTTTCCTGATTTTTTTGATCATTAATAATGAAATCACCAGCTTCAAAGGATAGCTGGAAATGAATTCCATGAACCTGAAAAAAACGTTGTCGTAATTTTCAAGCCGCTGCTTCAATGTTTGATTTTGTCCTGTCGCTTGCATAAATGCCGTTAGGAATTGCAACAAAAATATTTAAAGAGCTTCTCTGCTTGTTGTCATATTCTGATTAATCAACTTCAATCAACTATAATAAACTTGAATCAACTTTCTCATTCCCCCATCGCCTCCTCTTTCTTTTCCTTCAAGAATCCGAACATGTTTTCCACGGCGGTGATGATCAGCTTGAACGGCGCTTCGATGATGAAATCGAGGAAAAACACGATGAAATTTATCTTGGAGAATTTGCCGCTCATCCAGCGGCCCATGGACACGAACGGCAGCGCGAAAAATTCGATGAGCGACGCCAGCGCGTTCTCGCCCTTTTCGATCGCCAGGATGTCCTTGACCGGCCGCCTGATCCTAATGCCGAAGAAGCTGACCAGCGTCAGGAAAAGCACGAAAATGAAGCTGCTTGCGATATTGAAGTTGAATTTGTTCAGAAACCAGAAAATCACCATGATCGAAACGATGAAGGTCAGGAAATAGATGAGATGAAAAGCGCCTTTGGCAAAGCGGCTGCGCTCTTTCGGCTTTTTCAGGCGCATCTTGTCGCCGGCTTTCTTGTTGAACGCGATCGCGCGGATTTCCGACGTGATTTTCTCCGTGTTTTCCTTTGCCGGCATCATGATGGTCTGGGCCACGAAGAGCATGAGAAGCGGCGGAAAAATGATGTTCACGCCGGCGGTCAGATAATTCACGCCGCCGGACAAGTACCAGTCGAGCGGAAATTCGATGGCCAGGGCCAAGATCATTTTCGTAAAAAAAACATAGACGATGCTGCGCACCACGCCGCGGTGCAATTTGACCCTGACGCTCTTGTATCGCTTTTCGCAGGTTTTCTTGATTTCCGCGTCTAATTTCTCCGGATTGGCGAATATTTCCGGCGTTTTGTCTTTATTTTCATTCAGCATGTCTTGAATTATCCAAAATACGACGGCTTTCTTGCCGATCAATTTCAAAATCTCCCGGCGCCACGGACTGTTCAGCTGGCGCTCTATTTCCAAAACGGTTTTTTCAAAATTCTCCGCGATTGAAGCGATCAATTCGCGGCCGGCGTTTTTCCAATCCGGATAATACAAAGTCAAGAGCAGATACCTGATCATGCCCTGGTCCCATTTGAAAAGCGCCCGGTGGCAGGCGAGGTAAACCTGCATTTCCTTTTCCTTGGAATCGATTTCCGCGTCGTTTGATTCAATGCGGGAATTTACAACGGAAAACATCGCGCGGATAAGGGCGCGGTCATTCTCCGCCGGAACGAGAGCGTGCTCGATTTCCACCGCTTCGATTTCCAGCCAGTAATCAAACATCTTGGCCGTGAATTTGCCCGGCCGCGACCGCACTGCCTGAATCAGCGTCGCGTATTTGCGGAGGATTTTATCGACGCCGCCGATCATCTTTGACGGAATATTGTTGTCGAAATATCCGGCGCGGATCAGCTCCTGCAGCAAGTGCTCGCCCAGATTTTTCTCTGAATAATTTTCAATCAAAGCGTTTTCCAAAATCGCTTTTTCAAAAATGAGCTTGCGCTTTAAAATGCGGTAAATGGCGTTCTTCCGGAACAGATGCTCGTCCTTGTAGTCGACGGCGTTGCGGATTTTCTCGTACGCCAAAGCCGCCTTGCTTATTACCTTGTTAACCTGCACCTTTTCCTCTTCGCTCACCTTCGGCGCCGGCTGGCTGAAAACTTCGATCAGATTGTCGATGATTTTGGACATAGAAAAATCTTGGAAATTAATGAAGATGAGAAGGCTAAAGAGGGCTATAGAAGATAATCATGAATAAGTTGCCGCGCATATCTCCTTTAGCCTCCTTATATCCCCTTTCTTCTTTGTTAACTCAAAAATATCGCCTATCTGTTGAATTCGATAAGCGCGATGATCTTATTTCCTGACCAGGAACACCCGGTAGCCCGGCCGCACTTTTTCATTCACTTTCATGCCGACGTCGTCGCCGGATTTCGCCTTTTTCACCGGCTCCCGATCGATCTGCATTGAATCGACAATCTGTTCCAGGTTCATCTCTCCGCCGCTGATCTTGATCTTGTCGCCGACCTTCAAGGTGCCGGTCAACGCCAGGACCGCGACGCCCAGATTGTCAAAATAGTGCGTCACTTTGCCGATCGGCTTTTCTTTTTTGAAAAACATATTTTTAATTGGTAAAAAGTAAATGGTCAATAGAAATGAGATTAAATAAGAATTCGCATCATAATAAATTACGCTTCCCAATGCCATTGACCAGTTTTATCACGCCTCTTGCTACCCTTTACCGGTTTTGTCCTGCTTCCACTAAAATCATATCAAATCCATCGCATTATGGCAACTTACAAAAACAACATTAAAACACCAAGACCGACTAGCGCCAATCCAATGATCAAACGCAGCGCCCGCTTGCTTCCTTTTCGCCAATTTTCAATCTTTTCCAACGACAGGCCGTAATACGCGGCCAAAAGAATCGCAACAAGAGGCAAAACGAAAATTAAATTGTAAACAATGAGATAAAAAACCGCTTGGATTAAAGTTTCCCTCGTTGCCAGAAGCGAAAGTATGGCCAGATAAACCCCGCCGGTGCATGGCAGTTCGAACATCGCGACTAAAATTCCCAGGATAATCGCCGCGGGCAGGCTCGCTTTTTGAATGTATTTTTGCAAAGTGGCATGGCGCGCTTCGGAAATCGCCAAAAGCGGTTTCGGATTTTTTAAAATAGCGTCCTTAACATTGATCAAACCGAGAATGATGGAAAGGCCGGCGGCCAGATAATAAATGAATTTCGTGATGTGCGCGCTTTGAATGAAGCTTAAAAGCCCGAGTCCGGCGCACAAATACGTGAGAAACACGAAAAAAACGTAGATCAATCCGATCTGCAGCATCTTTTTTCGATTCTTCATCGCCAGCAGATAAACGATCAGAAAAACCAAAACCGCGATGGCGCACGGATTGATCGAGTCGACCGCGGCGGCGCCGACGATGAGAGGAATGGTGATATTCATAATGAAAAAATGTAAGTGTTGGCTTTTTGGCTGCGAACTTTTTCAATTTTCTGGATTATCTTCTTTAGCCCGATTCCTCCTTCTTCGACTTGTTCCGCTCTTTCTCTTAGATTATACCCGATCTTGACGGAAAAATAAAGCCGTGCTAAATTATGATATTCGAATGGCATCAAACGTACATTAACAATATAAGCTCCGAAGCAAATCCTCGCTTTATAAGCTCGAATTACTTCAGGGCAAGCCCTGCACCGCATGGTGCAGGGCAAGGAGAAAAACATGGCTGACAACGGACAAAAAGCGCCGATCGGCGAGCTGATGATCAGGGAAAACCTCATTACGGAGAAAATGCGCGACGAAGCGGTCGAACGCAAAAAAAAATACGGCGGAAAATTCGGTGAAAACCTGGTGGCCGTCGGCGCCATCGACGAGTGGACGCTGACTTTATTTCTGGCGCGGCATTTCGGATTATCGCCCGTCAACCTCGACGATTTCAATCTGAAGGCCGAAACAATGCGGCTGGCGCCGAAAGAATTGATTTTAAAATATAACTTTGTGCCGCTCACGCGGGTCGGCAGCGAATTGACAATCGCGACCAGCGATCCCGAAGACATGCAGATGGCCAATGACATCATATTTTCCACCGGCGCGTCCAATATCACCATGCTGGTCGCTTCGCCCGGCTCGATCAAATCGCAAATCAGCAATTTTTTCAATCTCGGCGCGGACGCTTTCCAAAAAATCATGACCACCATCGCGCCGGAAGACATCGAATATGACGAATCCCGAGAAGAAAACGAGCAATCGGCGACATTCGAGGGAAAAACCGATGAAAACAGCACGGCGTCCAAGCTTGTCAATGAAATCCTGGCTCAAGCGGCCGGATGCAAGGCGAGCGACATCCACATCGAACCGTTTTCAAACGCACTGCGCGTACGCTACCGCATTGACGGAAAACTCCATGTAAAGCTGATCATTCCCCGCAATTTGGCCAGCGCCGTCACTTCCATCATTAAGCTCCGCGCCGGATTGAAAATCGACGAAAAGCGGCGGACGCAGGACGGCCGGATCAAGATGCGGCTGAGGAACACCAGCGAAGTGGAATTCCGCGTCGGCGTGATCCCGACGATCAACGGCGAAAAAATCGCTTTGCGGCTGATGGACAAATCAAACGTGATTCTAAAGCTTGACGATCTTGGATTCGAAGATCAGACATTAAAAATTTTCCGCCAAGCATTGCACCGCCCGACCGGCATCGTCCTGGTCACCGGCCCGACCGGCAGCGGCAAGACAACAACGCTTTACGCCGCGCTGAACGAATTAAACAAGGAGGACGTGCATATTCTCACGGTCGAGGATCCGGTGGAAATTTCATTGAAGGGAATCAATCAAGTGCAGGTCAACCCGGCGGTCGATCTGAATTTCGCCGAATGCCTGCGCGAATTCCTGCGCCAGGATCCGAACATCATCCTGGTCGGCGAAATCCGCGATTTTGAAACCGCGGAAACCGCGATCAAAGCGGCCATGACCGGACATCTCGTATTGTCAACATTGCACACGAACGACGCGCCGTCGACGATTTCGCGCTTGATCGACATCGGCATCGAGCCTCACCTCATCAATGCCGGCGTGCGGATGGTGCTTGCCCAGCGCTTGATCAGAATGCTCTGCCCGAAATGCAAGGTCGAGGCGAAAAACAAGCAAAACGAATTGATCGCACTTGGTTTAGACGCGTCTTCGGCCGCTTCAATCACAATCTACGAAAGCCTCGGCTGCATCAATTGCGCCAAAACCGGCTACAGCGGACGAAAAGCGATCTATGAAGTAATGCCGATGACCGAGCAAATCCAGCAGCTGATCCACAACGGCGCCAGCGCTTCCGAAATAAGGAACCTGGCCATTCGTCAAGGAATGGCGACCTTGCGGCAAGCGGCGCTCGCGAAATTGAAAGCCGGGCTCACCTCGATCGAGGAAGTCCTGCGCTGGACATGACCAACGCAAAAGCGGAACCTCTCAAGATTCCGCTTTTTTTATTTTTATAATGCTCAATTGTTTTTATGTTTTAGATTTTAAATTTATCCCAACGGGATCCCTTCGGGCTTTTGTGCTTTGGATTTTGTGCTTTGAATTTATTTAGTGTTTAGAATTTAGAGTTTAGTATTTATTTTTTATGTCCATCCTCCGGCCTGGCGTATTTCCACCGGAATTGCCCGGCGTCTTCCATTTTGCCGCAGAAATTTTGCGCCGCGTCGATAATGGTGATTTCGCCGTCTTTATCGGTAAAGCGCGCCCAAGCATGGCCGCCGCGGCTTTTAACTTTGTTGCGGTCGACCGAAACTTGCCCTTGCAAATATCCGTCATTGATCAATTTTTCCAAAACATAAGCGGACAGCAATGCCTGATGGCGGCAGACTCCGGCCTTTTCGTTGAGATAAGAGCCAATGTAAGTTTTACGGCTCTTGCTCATGTTTATCGCGTTTTGGGCGAGTTCATTCACCAAAGTCAAATTGTTGGGCATCGCTTGACGCACAAAATCGAAAACGCTTTTGGCTATTCCGTCTAAAAATTGCTCTTTCGTCAATTCTCCTCCGTTGCTTTTATTAAATATCGCCGCAAAAGCTTTTGAGAGAATATTCTTTTTCGATTTGATTTGCATCAGCGCCTCTTGCCGCCTGGTTTCAATGAACCTTCTGTACGCCTCGCGAAGCGGCGCGTCTTTCTTGTCATCGATCACTATCGCCTCCCGATCGCCTTCGCCTATGTAAACACTGTCGTTGACAGTCATATCGTGCCCGAGTATTCGCCGACCGAAATAATAGCCGTAAGGGGCATTCTCGTCGGCCTCGCGATAACCTTCCGGCATCGTCTTTTTCACCCGCTCGCTCGCGAAATACGTTTTATCGAATTGGTTTTCTTCCATAACCGTATCATCAGGCTCCTCCTGTCGAACCGGCCGCATTTTGACGACTTGATTCCTTAGCCGCTCCATTTCCGCGCGGTCTTTGTTCGCCTGTTCCGCGGATTTTATTTCCAATAAATCCGGATCGCCGATTTCCACCGAACGCAAAGGCCGGATCGTTTTATTTAATTTTTCCCGAGCGGGAATTCTTTTGGGATTTTCAACTACGAATTGAGGCGCTCCTTCGGGCATATAAAAGAAAATTTATTGATTTATTATTTGATCATTGGAGGATTAACAAAACAATCAAATGATTTATTTTTATTAATCTTCTCGAATATTCGCAGCATTTGCATGCCTGTTCATTCGCATCAGCGGCAATTTATATTATTATTATGAAAATTATTATCAGTATAATCGCCAGCACGAACAGCAGCGTGTAAAACAGCACTCGCAAAGCTTTTTTAATATCCTTGTTCATCGCCAAATAAATCGGATAGCCGAAGACGATCAATCCGCAAAGCGCCGCGGAAAAAACAAGAAGCGTCAGCATCAGCGCGGGTGCGAACGCGCTGTCCGGCTTGTCCTTGAAAAATCTTTCCGCTAAATTGAAAATTCCGGCGACAATGCCGCAGTAAATCGCGATGCCGAGCGCTTGGAAAAAGCCGATGAGAGCCGGGTGTTTATTTGTCATATGGTTACGAGATGTAATTACAAGATATACGAGATTGGCGAGACAATATATTCAAGACAATCTTGTATTATCTGGTACGCTTTAATCTTGTACATCTTGTAACCACATTGTACCATTTTATTGGAAAATTAAAAGAAGCCCCTTTTCGAAAGGAAGCTTCTGTTGTCTTAATGATTACTCATTACTTTGCTATTTCACTAAATCCATCGCCAGTAATTCCACATTCGAAACAACGCCTTCATAAACTTTTTCGCAGCCGGCGTTGAACAATGTCATCATGCCGTCTTTTTTCGCCTGTGCTCTGATTTCCTTGGCATCGGCGCCGTTGGAAATTATTTCGCGCATGTCTGCAGTCATCGTCAGGATTTCAAAGATGCCAGTTCGGCCTTTGAATGTCGTTTGCGAACAATTGCGACAGCCTTGACCCGGCAAATGAATATTCGCTTTTGTTTCGATTGTTTCTTCCACATCCCAACCAAGCGACTTTAAAATTGCTTCAATTTGCTGTTCCGTCGCTTTCTGCTCGCATTCGAGGCAAAGGCAACGCACAAGCCGCTGCGAAACGATGAAATTCACGGAATTGACGATCTGATAGCGCGGCGCGCCCAGGTTGGCAAGCATCGACACGACTTCGGCCGCATCGCCGCAATAGTCGATGCCCGCAATCACTTTCTTGCCCATCGCCCCAGATTTCATCGCGATTTGCAGCGAACGCTCGTCCAATTTGCCAATGACGATGACGTCGGCGTCCTGATGACGAACCGCGTTGTTCAGCGCGTCCAAGGAATCGGTGTGGTTGATCCACGGAATACTCCAATCGTTTCCGCCGACAACCACGATGTTCGCCGTTGTTTTATTCAACTCCTGCGCCAGCATTTTCATGGTGGTGTTTTTTCCAGAATCGTGCGGGCCGGCAATCAGGATGAGCCCGGACTTTTTCACGGCCGTGCGCAAAAGCTCGTACTGATCCGCTTCCAGCCCCAGATGCAACAGATCGTTGATTTTTTCGTCGCTCTTGTGCAGAATTTTTAGCATGATCTTTTCGCCGTGCGACGTCGGAAAAGTGGAAACAGATATGTCTTTTTCCCTGCCTTTGCCGAGCCGCAGTTTGATCTTACCGATTTGCGGCGTCTGCCGGTTGGTAATGTCCATTTCCGCCAGGATTTTGATGCGCGAAATAATTCCGTTTTTCAAGCTCATCGGCGGCCGCATCACTTCATACAGCACGCCGTCGATGCGCAGGCGCACGCGGAAGTCTTTTTCATAAGGTTCAACGTGAATGTGGCTCGCGTTCCGACGGATTCCGTCCATTAGAATCATATTGACCAGCCGCACGATCGGCGCGTCTTCCGCGCTTCTTTCCAGGTCAACAACGTCCGGCTCTTTCGCGCCGAACTCGACTTCGTCTTCGATGAAATTTTCCATCACGTCGTCGCATGTTACGCCTTCTTTTTTGAAACAGAATGCCCATTTCTCAATCGCCGCGCGAATATCGTCTTCAGCACTGAAGCAAACTTCGATATTCTCTCCGGTTGCGAATTTGACTTCATCGAGCATTTTGATGTCCGACGGATCGGCAACGGCAACGCAAATTCTGCCTTCATCGACTCGGCCGAACGGAAAACACAAATTTCTAATCGCAAACTCTTGGGGCACGAGACGCACCACTTCCGGTTCAATCACATATTCATTCAGATCAACGATCGGCACGCCGTATTTTCTCGACAGTTCGCCCAACGTTTTTTCCTTTGCTTCGAGCTTGCCGCGGTTTGCCAATTGATTGATCGCCGCATAAACGTTTTCTTTCAACGCGACAGCGGCGACAATGATTTTTTTGCCCGACATGCCTTTCAAATTGTTCATTTCATCGCTGGTCAATTCGGCTGAAATGACGACGCATAACGAATCGTCTTCCTGGTACAAAGATTCGCATCCGATTGGCATGCAGGCATATGCCAGCATTGCTTCTTTCGTCAGATAGCCACGACCGGCCGGCTCGCAATGGAAGAGGATTTCTTCCAAGGTGAAAATCGGCACTTTGTATTTCTCTTTCAATTCAATCAACGCGTCGTGTTCTTTTTCTCCTAACAACATTTTTATTCTCCTTTTTTCGGGTTGCGGATTTCGGATTTTTACAGATAATACGTTTCGACTTGATCATTGCCTTGAAAATCAACCTTAATAAACCATAATTAACTTTAATCAACTTTCTCGATTGTCAACGGACTAATTAAAGCATATGCAAATTCACTGTCATTGTCAACTTGACATTTTATTGAAATGATATAAAATTAAGTCTCATCGTTCATTCCAATTTAACCGATAAAAGGAGGCAAAAATGAAAATCGTCGTCGCATCGACCAGCACGGTGAAATTGTTCGCGGTGAAAGAAGCGGTTCTCGAGATCATGCCCGAGGCTTTGGGCAAAGCGCCTGATGAATTTCAATTCATTCCGGTCAGCGCCAAATCTGGCGTGAATATTCAGCCGTACGGTCTTGATGAAATCGAGCAAGGCGCCTCAAACCGCTTGCTCAAGGCAGCCGACGCGCATTCGGAATATGACTTATTAGTTTCGATTGAAAACGGACTTTTGAAAGAAGATCATAATTTCACTGACATCGCGGTGATTATTCTCTGCACGCCCGGCTACAACACGCTCAAAACGCTGTCCGCCGGAATCGCCGTTCCGCGAGCAACCGTGCAGGAGACGCGCGAAGCCGGCTTTGACAAAAGGACTTGGGGCCAGACTTTGGCAATGCAATATCCTCATTCGCCTTGCCAGGCCGACGATCCGCATTCATTCCTCACGAACAACAAATTCAGCCGTAAAAAAATTTTGGCGGACGCGATCAAAATCGCCCTGGCGCAGATCTACCGCGCCGAATTCGCCATTCCTCTGTTCTAAATTCAAAAAGGCCTGACGCAATGTCAAGGCCTTTTATATTTTTATAATCCATGATGAGAACCAGGGAACTTTAAAATAGAAATATCCATGATGGATACTATGGATTTAAATAAATGTATATGATAAGTACCATGTACATCTTTATACAACGATTAGCATGCCGACCGCCGCCAAAAGCATGATCGCAAACGTCGACCACACCAAAATATTCGACAGCTTTCCGCTCGTGTATTCACCCATTATTTTTTTATTCTTCGCGATGCGTGCGATTAAAAATATCAATGGAACAGCCACGACGCCATTGATCACCGCGGTGAAGATCAGCGCTTTGATCGGATTGATGCCGATGAAATTGATCGCCAGTCCGATAATCGTCGCGATCGTAATGACGCCATAGAAGCCGTGCGCTTTTTTCAATTTCAGATTCAATCCTTCTTTCCAATTTACCGCTTCGGACAAAGCGTACGACGCCGAACCGGACAAAACCGGCACGGCCAGGAGCCCGACGCCGATTATCCCGATCGAGAAAATAAACTTTGCCCAGAATCCGGCGTTGCTGAAAGTATGCACCAAAGGTTCCAGCGCCGCGGCCGCGTCCGCCGCCGTTCCGATGTTTGTTACGCCGTTCTTGTGCAGAACCGTTGCGGCGACAACGATGATGCTCCAGGTTACGATATTTGAAAACAGCATGCCGATGAAATTGTCCCAGCGCATTTTTTTGATAAACCTTTTTAAACCGGTGGCGCGATTCAAATGCTGCGCCCGCTCCTCTTCCACTTCTTCCGACGCTTCCCAGAAAAACATGTACGGCGAAATCGTCGTGCCGATCACGCCGACAAGTAAAAATAAAAATGCAAAGTTGAATTCGATATGCGGCACGAAAGTCGCTCGGAAAATTTCAAACCACGGTTCCTTAACCAGGAAAACGGTAATCGGATAAGCGATAAGCGCCAGAGCGAACCATTTTAAAATGCGGGAATAAGTGCGGTAGCAAGTGAATATCTCCAGAATTAAAATCAAAGCGGTAAAGCCGAGCGCGATTACGACGAAATTGACGTTTAAAATCAATTGCAGAGCCGCGGCCATAGCGCCGATATCCGCTCCGATGTTGATCGTATTGGCGATTAAAATCAAAACCACCGCGCCGAGCAGGATTTTTTTTGAATAATGCTGTTTGATTACCGCGGCCAATCCTTTGCCGGTTACCGCGCCGATTCTCGCGCAGGCTTCCTGGGTCGCGGTCATGAAGGGCAGAACAAACAGCGCCACCCACAGCTGGCCGTAGCCGAACTCTGCGCCGGTCTGCGAATAAGTCGCGATTCCGGACGGATCGTCGTCCGCCGCGCCGGTGATCACGCCGGGGCCAAAAATTTTTAGACTTTTCTTTATCCGCGAGGATAATCCGCCTATGGCGGAGAATCGTTTGAAGATGTTTGGCATGGGTTAATTATAGCAAATAAAAAAATAAAACACGAAGTTTAACGCGCTTTATTTTTTATAATGTTTTAATATAATCTTGAAGTTCTTTTGCGATGCCGTCATTGTCAATAATCGCTTTTTTTAATTCAACGATATCAAGCGCATTCAAACTGCAGCACGGAGCAACGCCTTCCACAACTGTCGTATTGTTAGAAAGTCTATGCAATAAAGCTATATCGCCCTCGAATTCAACAGTGGATAATGTCACAAAACTATAAAGCGGGTGCGATATTTTTCTCTGATCATAAAAATCGCCTTGCGCGCTTTTATCTTCCAAAATAAGATACCGCTGAATAAGCTTCTTTTTAACATCCTCATCCTCAATTATTCTTGCCAAGTATGTTATCTGCCCTATCTCCGCAAGAAAAACATAATGCAATTCCTTCCAGGTGATCGTCATTCCAAAACTTAAAATAACGCTCATAATTAAATCAAATCCGTTAACAATTTAATATCTTGTTCCGCCACCAAGCAATCAGGATCAAATGCCGCCAGCGTATAAGGAATTTCCTGCGTTTCCTTTGTTAATTTCCAGGGCGCTTCTTTATGAGACAGTTCCTCGATTTCTTTTGTCGTTTTATCGGCGAATTTATCGCAAACTTCTTTCAATAAATCCATTTCCCTTTCTGAAAAATATTTTTTATCTTCTTCAATGAAAGGCTGAATGCATCTAATTCTCTGCATTTTCGTTCCGTCCGGTCGTTCAATGCATATCGTATCCGATAAAATCGCTCCCTCTTCATTGTCGACAACGCTATTCACTAAATTCAATATTTGAGATGGAATAGGTCCATGTTCCAAGTTTACATAACAATCGTATGTTACCGGAGTTCCATATCGTTTAACATGCCAAAAATCAAGGAAATAGAATAATTTCATCAATTTCACCTTGCCTAGAAAATTAGGATCGGTATTTGTGCAAAAATACCGGATAATCGCTTTTAATTTAGGGTTGGGAATATTCATATTTCTGAATTGATTGTAACACATTCGATTATGTCTTGAAAACGGTTATACACAATTTTAACATGATTCATGTAAACCAAATCTGAAATTGCGGATAAGTTTCGTTATCATGAAAATCCAAATATTTATCTTCATCCCACTGATACTTTTTTGAATATTCTCAGTTCAATATCATCACCAATATTCCCTGCATCCCAAACAATAATCCCATCATACCCATTTTCAACCAAAAATTTATAAGCCAATTTTGATGTAGCCCAATCTTTAACACTTCTCACAATATTCAATTCCTTCAATTCTATATTATTTATTTTAATATATTTCTTTGCGATATTGGATAATTTTTCATCTACAAGGCTTAAAAAATTATAACCATCTTCAACTGCATAAACATTTGCATTGCCTACTCTTGCTAATTTTTTATTTTCGTAAAAAGATATACTCGGTTGAATTTTTTGTTTAACACTATCAGAAAAATCCCAATTTATTGTTGGATTTTGGGGTTTTAAATATTTTCCAACTATTTTTGCATTTGTCCCGTGGTATAATGATTTTAGCATAATAGAATAACTATTTTTTACATTCTATATCCAATTCTGTAATTACCTTACTGTTTGTATAATTCCTTTTAAAATAGAATGCTCTTCTTACTGCTTTAATCAGGCCGCCTTTTCCGTCTGGTGCGTCCGTAAAATCCTGTTTATTTTTTCCTTTCGTTTTAGGTTCAATGTAGACACCCATACTGCAAGATAATTGCTCTGCCCTACCATCAATGATATAAGTTCTAATTTCCTCCCAATCTTTTTTGAATATCTTTTGACTTTCATTATCAGGAACATCAATAAACCAGTCAAGAATAACATATTTATCCTGGCTAACAAATTTCCCATTTATTTGATTTACACCATAAGCAATCCAAAATATAGTTTCTATTTTATCTCTTATCTCTGCGTCTTCCCATTTTTCCCTTGCCACTTTTACATAATTTATCATTTTGATTTGAGTCGGCTCTTTTGCTTTCAAATTATTTAATTTAACTGGTAAAACTTTTATTTCAATTTTTGATTCTTCGATATCAGCCTTTTTGCTATTATTATTACGTAATCCCAGCAAATTTTCAATAATCAAACCACTCGCTCCTTTTTTAAAATGTTCATGCTTATGGCTACCAAGTTCTGCAAATACTTCCCCCAAGGTTTTACCTTTGTGCGATTCAACAATATCAATGTACGGTTGTAATATTTTTAATTTTTTACTAGATAACATAAATTTATATTTTTAATTCATTAAATCTTTTTATTGATAAATCAAGATATTTTTTTTCCAAATCAACACCAATAAAAATTCGATTGTTTTTCGCCGCTGCGATCCCTGTGGTAGAGCTACCGACAAAAGGATCAAGAATCAAATCTCCTTTATTAGTACTTGCTAACACAATCCGTTCCAACAGTTCGAGCGGTTTTTGAGTCGGATGCTTGCCGAATATTTTTTCAGAAGGTTTTGGCGTTCCGATTGCCCAAACACTACGCATTTGCAAGTTCGGTTTTTTCAAAAAATCTCCAGACCAATCTCCATTTTTCATCAAATCATAATTAAATTTATGCGGACTTTTTTTATCCTTCCTTGCCCAAATTAAAGTTTCATGACTGGCCGTAAAAAAACGACAGCTTAAATTCGGAGCGGCATTGGGTTTAAACCAGGCAATATCATTTAAAATATGGAATTTATTCACATGCAACGCAAAACCGCATTGATAGATTGAATGATATGTTCCGCTAATCCAAATCGTACCGCTGGGCTTTAAAACCCTGTGGCATGCTTTTATCCATTCAAGTTGAAATTCAAAATCTTTTTTCAGACCATTACTGACATCCCACGGTCCCTTATTAACACTGACCATTTTCCCGCTATCGCAAGTAAATCCCCCATTGGATAATAAATATGGCGGATCGGCAAAAATCATGTCAATCGAATTTTCCGGAAGCTCAGCTAAAAAATCAATGCTATTGGCATTGTATAGTTTAAAATTAGGTTTACTGAAATACGGCTTTGTCATTTTTATCATAGATTTTCTAATATCTTTATTTTAGCACATCAAAATCATATTGTAAAAACAAAAAACATCCCGCCTCAACGGAATGTTTTTTTACCTCAGCTGTCCGACCCTGAATCAAGTTCAGGGTGACAGCGAGTGATTAGTTATTCAATAAACGTCAAAGCCTTGCCGGTCTTGCCCATGCGGCCGGTGCGGCCGATGCGATGGATGTAATCCTCGTACGTCGCCGGCAATTCGTAATTGATCACGTGCGTGACGTTCGGAATGTCGAGTCCGCGGCTGGCCACGTCCGTCGCCACCAGAATCTTCGCGGCATTGGCCTTGAACGCGGTCAAAGCACGCTGGCGCTGGCCGTGGTTCTTGTTTCCATGGATCGATTCGGCCCGCAAGCCGCAGTTCGCCAAAAGCTTGGACAGTTTTTCAACCCCGTGCTTCGTGCGTCCGAAGATCAGCACTTTGCTGAATTCCGGCTTTTGCAAAAGCGCGTGCAAAACGCTGAATTTGGCGCCGCCTTTGAAATAGACCACGTCCTGATCAACGCCCTTGGCCGTGTCGCCTGTTTTAACGGTAACGCTGACCGGGTCGTTTAAAAATTCGTAAATGATATTTTTAATGTCATGAGACAGCGTGGCGGAAAACAGAAGCGTCTGCCTTTCTTTCGGCATGGCCGCGATCAAAAAGCGCATGTCGCCAATAAATCCCATGTCCAGCATGCGGTCCGATTCGTCCAGCACCACGGTTTTGAAATTTTTCAAATTGAAACAGCGGCGTTCCAGCAAATCCTTGATGCGACCCGGAGTTCCGATCAAAAAATTGTACGAGCGGCGCAGTTCGGTCATCTGCCTAAAAATCGGCATGCCGCCCACCACGCAAACCGAGAAAATTCCCAGACCGAAGGCGAATTTGCCGAATTCCTGATTGATCTGAATCGCCAGTTCGCGCGTCGGCGCCATTATCAAAATTTTCTGCGTTTTGTCCTTGATTACTTTGTTCAAAAGAGGAACGATGAACGCGGCGGTTTTGCCGGTGCCGGTGTTCGACGTGCCGACGATGTCCCTGCCGGCCAATACAAGCGGAATAACCTTGTCCTGGATCGGCGTGGGGCAAGCGTATTTGGCTTTGAAAACATTCTTCTTCAGACGCTCGTCAATCGCAAAATCAGCGAATGAATTCACCGGCACGTAATCTATTTCTACGGCTAATGGCATTGCTTTGTGGACAAACTTAGAAACGTCGCTGAATTCCTTTTTATTGCTGTTCGCCGGCCGATTGAAACGACCGCTTCCCCTATTCGCTCCGAAACTTCTTGACGGGGCGAAGCTTTGTCCGAACTGAAATCCACTGCGATTGCCGAAGTTTTTTCTGGCCGGACGATATTTCGCTACATCAACGAACAGCGACGGTTTTGAAACAAAAGCGGACGCCGGCTTTGTCAGAGCGAACGTTTTGCCGACTGCGGCGCCTTTGCTTTGATGGAAATCTTGGCGGCGTCGGCGGCTTCCATGATAATTTTTGCTGTACATATCTTTATCATTCTAGTCTTTAAAATAAAATAAGAGATAAGCCGACTAGGTGTATCTCTTTGAAACTTTTCTCGGTTTCGATTGTACCAACGCGTAAATTTACACGATACAATAGAGATATAACTTATGCGTTGATTATAGCATACTGCTTAAATTATGTCAATTTTGAGAAAAATAGGGCTAAATAGGGCTAAAGAGGGCAAAGAGGATAGTCTTGTTTAATTTAAATTTAGATTTTAAATTTTTAAGTTTATTTTGTCAGCGCAGTGCAGCCTGTCGGCACGACTGCGCTGCACTGGCTTTGAGCTTTGTGCTTTGGACTTAATTTACTTAAGAAAACAAAAAACTCCATGAATATTTCTTTTTATCAGCATGAACATCAATTCATCTGTTTTTTATCGGCCATGCGCCGCGCGATGCGCCAGATTCCAAAGCCATCCGCAGACAAAACCCGCAAGATAGCCGAAAATTCCGGTCACGACCACGAGCAATAGCGCCTTTAAAAAAACGAACGGATCGACGGCGTATTGGAAATTGAGGAAATGCAATCCCAAAATCCAATCAAAAAACAGCTTGGCAACGCCCGCGAAAACCAGGATAGCCCAAACGGCGTGCAATATGGCAAACATGCCGCCGACCGTCAGCCCCACTTTGTGCGCGCTTACTTGATGCATAAACGAATATTAGTTAACGATTTAATCAGACTATCATATTATAACACAAACAAACAAAACAAAAAAATCTCTTGCGAGATTTTTTTGCGAATAAGTAAATGTTTTATTTACGCGATTCTGGTGACATTGACCGCATTCGGGCCTTTCGGCGAATCAGCCTTGTCGAAAGACAATGTGTCGCCGACCTTCAGCTCGTTGAAACTGACGCCTTTCAATTCATTGCCGTGGAAGAAAAGATCTTTTTCCTCGCCTTCGACCGTGATGAAACCAAAGCCCTTTTCATTGAGCGTTTTGATTATTCCTTGCATAGTTTTAATGTTAGTTTGTAAATGTTTGCAGGTTTTATCCGGAAGCGACGCTTCCTTAATAAACTCGACCTCTTACTTATTAAGCAACTGCTTTAACCTCAACCCGGGCATTGTAGCATGCGAAATTAATATCGTCAAGCGGAGCGGATTAAGTTCAAAAAAATGCACGCATAAGTGCGTGTTTTCCTGGCTTGCCAGGAACCGGCAGCCGACAAAGTCGGCAACTGATCCTTGGCTTGCCATGAACCGGCAGCCGACAATGTCGTCAACTGGTGCGTGGCTTGCCAGGAAGTGGAGGGTGAAACTATCGACTTTTTGAAAATTATTTCACCTCCTACTTCCTGGCTCGACGGGTGGGGATCGGACCCACGACCAATGGATTAACAGTCCACTGCTCTACCACTGAGCTACCGTCGAATAATTGGCTGTTTCAATAATAGCAGATTTTAAAAAACATTTCAAGGGCATGCGGCAAATAAAAAA
>JAZDPK010000032.1:0-2396 GCA_043797615.1 Parcubacteria group bacterium | reverse complement strand
CTTCACCTGTTTGTTTGAAACGTCAACGGCCACGGTGATCTTCCTGTTCTTGCTCCAGATCAAAGACACGCGGTCGCCCGGATGGATGCCGTAGTTGTCCGCTTCTTCCTCGTTTAAAATCGCGATCGGCCGGTCGCCGGTAGTGATGTCTAATTTCTTGCATTTTAAATAATAAGCCATAAAGTTATTAAAACTCAAAGCACAAAGCACAAAATCAGTGCAGCGCAGTCGTGCCGACAGGCTGCACTGCGCTGTCAAAATAAATTTAAAATTTAAATTTCAAAATTTAAATTTACTTTGCTCCAAAGACCTGCCGGTCGGCAGGCAGGGAACCCGTTGCTGCGGGAAATTTTGCTTTTCACACTTTGCATTTATTTATTTTTCAACGTTATTTTTTAAACGAAATCATTATCTGTTTCAAACGTTCCTTATCCAACGCTGGCATATTTATTCCCAAAGACTATGCTTTTTCCATGGATAAAACACAGTTGTAAAAATTTAAATAATAAATTTACAAAGAAGTGGGCTCGACGGATTCGCCGGCATCAGCATTTCCGCCGCTTTTTCTCCCATTGATTCTAGTTCCCTCTTTATCGTGGAAAATGGCGCCGAAAATCCGTGTTAATTCGAAAGCTTCTTTGGCAAGCGCCGCGCGTTCCGATTCCAGACTCTGATCATCTCCGACATAGACAAGGCGGAGCCAAAGCCGGCTCTCTTTTGCTTCTTTGCGGCAAATTTTTATCCGATGAACAAAATCTTTTTCACTGAGAGCTTCATTCGCCTCAATATAATTGGCCGCAACTGAACCCGACGACCTTATCAATTGCTTGCCGTCCTCAAGATTCGCAACGGTTTTTGGCAGCTTGCGCACAAACTCTCTTACGTTTTTCGCGAAGATAAAAGTGCGTTCTTCCAAATCGTAAATATTTTCCCCTGCCATAATTCTTTAGTTTTTTTTATTTTTTATTTTAAATTTATTTTGTCAGCGCAGTGCAGCCTGTCGGCACGACTGCGCTGCACTGGCTTTGGGCTTTGAATTTTGTGCTTCACCTTCCCCACTGTTCCAACGCCACGCGTAATTCTGAATGGGTTTTGGCATATTTAACCAAACTAACGTTTGCCAAAACCGCGTCCGCCGCTTGGCAACAGGCTCTTGCTCCGGCCGCCGAACCGTCTTGGTGGCCATGGATTCCCGCGCCGAAATTGGCGATTAAATCGCAACCCAAAATCTCCTCCAATTTCGGCAAAAGACCCGGATGCAAGCCGCCGGAAGCGATCGGCAAAGTCGGTTTTATTTTCGACCAATTTTCGCGTAAAAAATGATAATGGCTCCAGTCTTCGCGCAATAATTCGTTTATCGTCAAAACTTCGTCTTTGTCGCCCTCCATTTTACCAACAACCGTACCGGTATGCAACTGGTCGACGCCGGCCAGCCGCGCCAGCTTCGCGATCACCAGCATGGAAATGCCGTGCTTCGGATTTCTGGTGAACGTGCTGTGGCCAGCGCGGTGTCCGTGAATAATTAAACCGAGATTCTGTTTTCTTAAATACTGCACGCAATCCAAACCCATTGAAACAATATCCACCATGACCGTGCGCCCGCCGCGCGCTTTCACGAACTTCGCTCTTTCCAACATAATGTCCGGCGGCGCGGTGATGTTCGCCGAATAAATTTTAATCCGGCCGGTTTCGCTTTCCACCCGTTTTAACGCTTCTAAAACCTTAATCGCGCGCTCTTCGAAATTATTAAAAGTCATGCTCGTCAGATTTTCATCGTCTTTAATTAAATCGATTCCGTTTTTCCAAACTTTGTAAGACAATTCCGCCTGTTCTTCCGGATTCAATCCGACCTTCGGTTTGATGATGCTGCCGAGAATTATGCGATTTTTATTTTTCAAAATTTTTCTGACGCCGTCGATGCCGAATGCCGGGCCTTGAAAACTTCGAATGTATTTTTCCGGAAATTCCAAATCCAGCAAACGCAAATTTTTCACCGCTTTCATGGAAAAAATATTTCCGCCGACGCTGGACAAGAGCTGCGGTATGCTGCCGAGCTCGAATAAATCCAAAGGATAAGCGATCTTCACGATTTTTTCGCGTTCGTTCAGCGAAAAAATCGTCGGCCTTAATCTTCTGATCACCGATTCTTTCATCGTCGAGAGGTCGGCCCAAGATCCGATCGAGCTTTCGCCGGCGATCGCTTCGGCGACTTCAGAAAATTTGCCGTCCGGCTCCAGGTAAAACGACGCGATGATTTCTTTCTTCAAGTCTGGTTTATAGCCCAAGTTAATGTAACCCACATGCGGCATAAATTTTTATTAAATCTTAAAGAATTTGTATATTTGTATATACGTAAAGATTCGTAATTTGTAACAAATTAAAACAACCACGGATAA
>JAZDPK010000021.1:0-3699 GCA_043797615.1 Parcubacteria group bacterium | reverse complement strand
TTTTTTCAGTGAATTTATAATTGAATAAATACAAAAAAACAATAGCCATAAATTTTAAAAATACATGTGATATCTCTGAAAATTTGAATGCTTTTAAAAAAAATGTCAAAATTTGATTTAAAACATATTGATAGAACAATGTTTGTTGTAATTGGAGGAAAATTATATTTTTCACTTCCCAATTCGCATATTTCACACGGAGAATGGTTTAGAAACGAAGGTTGGATGAAACAAGGCGACAGATCGTTTATGGAGAAAAATCCGCGGGGCTATATTGGTTCCGAAGGCGTGTATATATATCAAGGATACGATGCAAGGATTCCCGATTTGACCAAAAATGGAATAAAAAAATTAGTAGTGGAATTAAAAGAAAATTTGAATATAGGCGATGATCATCATGTTTTTTTGGGTGTTGCCGGCTTTGTTGCTGATAAAAACGGAAAACTTCCGTCGAAAATAGATTTGGGAAAGATTTGCGATTTTTGGAAATAAATTAATTTAAAAAAATTTGCAAAATAGCTTGCGGATTTTTTTTGTTTGTAAAAAAGCCCCAAGTTTTCACCCGGAGCTTTTTTGTTTTACCGATTGCTTTATTCCAATACGTATCCCAATGCCCTGACCGACGACCAGTCGATCGGGCTGGACGGAACGCGCTTGAAAATCGCCTTGAATTCTTTGATGCCCTGCGCTTCCTTGGTTAAATCGCGGGTGAAGCGGATGCGGTACATCATCGTGTTCCAGGCCAGATCTTCGTCCGCGTCCTTGAAGTTTGGCTTGTGGCCGGTGATCTTGGCAAACGCTTTCAGAACCGTGCTGACCTTGGCTTGCTCTTTGGCCAGATTGCGGCCGATCGGTTTTTCACCTTTTGTTATCCGTTCGACATCTTCCCAATTTACGTCAGATTTGCCGACCGTTTCCAGGTAATCGCGCATCACTGCTCGGCGTTCTCCCGCGCCAAGCGCGACGGTTTTTTCCGAAATGCCGTAGGCCACGAAATTGGTGATCGCGGTTTGCTGCTCGTCCGACAATCCGACCTTGAAGGCGATCGCGTCGGATTTGATGAGCGGCATGTATTTTGCCACTTCCGACGGCTTGCTGGTCAGATTGAGCTGGGACAGAATTTCATCGAGTTTTGTCGGATCTTTGATCAGGACGGCGACCGGCGCGGCGGTTGAAGGCAAGGCGACTGTAACAGCGGTGGCGGCCGGAGCGGTCGTGGTTGTCGTCGTAGTCGTTGCCGCCGGAGTCGTTACTGCCGGAGTCGTTGCCGGGGTGCTGGCGCCTCCGCCCGGTGCTTGGGCAACAGCCGCGGCGATTTGCACGGACTTTTCAGCGGACAGGCTGTTGTTGCCGGTCGTGTCAAGGGCGCGGAGCTGGTATTTATAAGTTGCGCCGGCAGTGGCGGAAGTATCGGCGTACGTCTGCGCGCCTTTGCTCGCGGTTGAATAGGCGATATTGGAAACGGACGTGCCTTCCCCGGAGTTGCGCAGAATTTCGATAGTGCTGAAATCATAATCAGTCGGATCGGTCCAGGTGAGCGTCGCTTTGCCGCTGGATGAAGTCACATTGAAATTCGTCGGCGCGGCCGGAGGCGTGATATCGACCCCGCCGCTGGTGGAAGATATTGACAGCGGCGAATAGATGATCGAGAAGCTCGTAAAGTGATTCACCTGTCCGGTAATGACATTGTTGACCGTATCAACCGTGAAGCCGCCCTCCACCGGCACATAAGCGTCTTTTTCCGTGGAATAGTATGCGAGTTTTAAGTTCGCCTCGCTCACTCCGCTGGGCAGGGAATTAACCAAAGAGGAGTAATCGATTTGAATTTCCGCGTTGCCCTTCAAGTCCTTGATTGAACTTGTGCTTTCGGCATTTTGCGCTTCAATGTCAAAAGCGGCGCTGGCCAAGGGTGTAAAAGAATCCGTGTCCGGAGCGGTGAATGTTTTTTCAACATCGACCGTAATCGTGGCGCTTCCTGTTTCCAGCACGCCCTGTCCGGCGGTTAATTTCATCCCGGTGTTTTGCGTGTCATTGATTGAGCCGCCGCTGGCCGCAGAGATTGAAGAACTGGCCGAAGACGATGACTTGGTCGCGTCGCCAGTCAAAGTGATGTTGTTTGTTGAGCCGGTGGAATCAGTGGTGCCGGTAACGGTTACGGCGCCTGATTTAGTGGTTTTGGCGTGCAAAGGCGCGACAGCCTTTACTGTCCAAGCGCCGTCGTCAACCGGCAGAGTATAAGCGCCGGTGACCGAATCAACCGGGGCGCTGACGCTGACGCCGGTTGTCGAATCCGTCGCGGTCACAAAGGCAGTCGTGGCTGGTGTCGAGCCGCCTGATTGATAGATCGTGCCTGAAATAACCTGGTCTGATTTTTTCAAGGCGGCTTGGTCCACGCCTGCGCCTGTGCCATCGCCGCTAAAGTCATAGTTGGCTGTATTGGCGGCCAAAGTCACTGACTCTGCTGCCTGCCCGGCAAGGTATTGGGATTTCGAAGCGCTTACTGTATAGGTGCCGGCCTTGACGGACATGGAATAATTGCCTGATGAATCAGTGGTGGCTGTTTTCATCGTTCCGTCGCTTGCTTTAACAGTAATCAAGGCGCCTGACACGCTAGCCGGCGTGCCGGCATTGTCCTTGACATTGCCGCTTAAAGTAACCAATGTCGTGGTTGACAAATCAATCGTGGCGGTTGCGTCGCCGTTAGTGATATCCACGACGCCATTGTACTTGCCTACGCCAAAGACATCCACGGAGTAATTGTAAGATCCAGCTTTCATGGTAAAGGCCGCATTGCTTGCCAATCCCTTCTGCGTTTTGCCGATGCGCGTGAAACTGTCATCGGCTTTCTTCAATTCAATGAATGCTTCATGACTGGCTGAACCGCCGGTAAAGGCAAGAGTCGCGACATGGGTAGTGCCGGAAGTTATATGCGCGTTAGTAATATCAGCGGCGATGACGGCAGCCGTGGTGCTTAATTCTCCATAAGTCGGATCCCAAATGCTAATCCGGTATGTTTTGCCCGGGCTGGCGGCGCCGGCCACTTTGATCGAATACACGCCGCTTGAATTGGTGCTGGTCCCTTTGAACATTCCGCCCATTACTGGCCGGCTATTAGTTGTGTCCCATTCGCTGATGGAAACCGGGACATTATTCAAAGTGCTCACGCCGGTTAAAGTAACCGTGCCGCTTAATGTATAGCAGGTGCTGGTTGAAGGCGTGATATTTTGGCTGGACTTGCTTTCCGTGCTGACAACAACTGTTTTCTCGAATGTGCCGCAGCCGTCTGTTTTGTCGGGCGGCATCATGCTTTTGACCGTCCAGGTGCCGGCATCCACGAAAATCGTATAACTTCCGTCAGAGGAAGTCCCGCTGTTGGCCGAATTTCCATTGGCGTCAGTGGCAAATATCGGCGCGTAGCCAATGCCATTGCTGTTTGAATCCAATACTTTGCCGGAAATGGTATAAGCGCCTTTTTTCAAGGAAATAACCAATGGGACGGCAAGGGTAATCACTTTGCCCTTATAGTAGACGTCCGCGGTCGCGTTGCCGTCAACAGTGGCGGCATTATTGGCCCGCAATTCAATATTTTTCATCACCGGCGGCAAACCGTCTTTGCTCACGCCGATTTCATATGAACCATAATCAGCCAGGCTTAAAGAGAAAGTGCCGTCGCTTTTGGTCATCGTGAAAGCCGGCTGG
>JAZDPK010000015.1:0-4320 GCA_043797615.1 Parcubacteria group bacterium | reverse complement strand
TTGTTTTTTTCAAATAGTGGAAAACCATCCTGAGCTCACGGTTGTAGCTACGGATTCATACCGCCTAGCCGAGCGAAGGTTGAAATTAACCAAAGGCCAGCCCAGGGAGAGTGTGGCTATTGTGCCGGCGCGCTCAATGCTTGAGATTGCAAGGATAATTTCCGGTTACAAAGATGAGATCAGCGGCACAAGCGACGTGGGTTGGAGTTTTACTGACAATCAATTAGTTGTGAGTTTTGGCAATGTTGAGTTGGTGACGCGCCTTATAGAAGGCTCTTTCCCGCCATACAAAGAAATTATTCCAAGTGCGTTTAGAACTGAAGCTCTTATTTCACGTTCTGAGGTTCAAAAAGCGGTTAGGGCTGCAAGTTTGTTTTCAAGACAAGGGTTGTTTGATGTCGCTTTTGATTTTCGTCCTGAAGAGGGGAGTTGCATAATAAGCTCTGCTGATCAAGGCACTGGAAAGACAAAAACAGTTATTAAATGCAAGATTGAAGGGGTTGCAAATAAGATTACATTGAACTTCCGTTACGTTACAGACGGCTTGGCGGCAATTCAATCGGAAAATATAAAGCTGACCATGATTGATGAAAATAATCCGGTATTGATATTACCGGAAGGGCAAACCGAAAATTACCGTTATTTGGTAATGCCTATCAGGCAATAAAAATGGGAAATGACGAATGACGAAATCCGCCCGCCTGCCGGTAGGCAGGGCAGGCAGGAATGACGAATGAAAGTGGGATCGTGGGTTGGAAAAAACCTAATACCGAATACCCTTGATGTTCCAGCAGCTGTTTATTCAACTCTAAGGCCCACGCGAGCGCCTTGGTAATTTTGTTTGTCGTGCGTAACAAGAACCGGGTAAATATAGTAGAAGCCCGAGTTAAAGGCGGAATTAAAGGTGATTGTAAAAAGAGTCTTTTGGGGCGCGATCTCGCTGGCCAGCAATACGGTGGTGTTATTTTGTGGATTTTCCAGAAAAAGATCCAACTTGTCCACGTTGTCGAAATTCGTTAGAGACACGGTTACTGTTAGCGGAAAAGACGTGCTGTCGAGTTGTTGGTTGTTTTCGGGGTAAACTATAGCGGCTGAAATCGGAGCTGGTTCAGCTGTCAGGTTAACCATTATTTTTGCTTCCCCCCGATTTCCGACATCATCAAAGGCGGCCACAGTTAGTTCGCGGTAGCCGACTTGGATTGAGTTTGGAATCCGCGCGGAAAAAGATTGCACGCCGTTGATTGAGGCGCCGATTGTTTCACCCTCCATAATAGCCTCGGTTCTGGTAATTCTGCGCATTGCCTGCACGCTTACAGAAATAACCACGCTTCTATTGTCGAGAGTTTGATTTTCCGTCGGCGACAAAATCGTAACCTGCGGCCGGTTTTCTTGGGTATGGACATCGTCCGTTTCCAGTGGTGCGGTTGAAGTGGTGTTCCAACTTTCTTTCTCCACCCATTGGGCAACCCCCGCTTCCCAATTTTCAAATTGCAGATCTTGGCTTGGCTCTGATGGCGGCGGGCCCTGCGGATCGTTTTTATCTATATACCAGAGCTCACTATGCGCTTCATGCACAATTTTTTCTTCAATAAAATCAGGCGGGGTAAATTCGGTTGCCAGCTTGCCGGAGATTTTGTCGATCTTTATTGTTTGTTCAAATGCCTTGCCTTGTAGAATCGGCTTGGTGGATTGGTTTGGTTGCGGGGCTGAAAAGCTGACGACGGGCATTTCTGCTGTCGCGCGCTTCATGAAAGCCTGCCAAATCGGGGCGGCAATAACAGAGCCGTCAGCGCCGCGGCGCATCTCGCTATTGTCATTATTTCCCACCCAGACGCCTGCGGCCAGTTGTGGCGTGTAGCCCATGGTCCAAGCATCATGGTAATTATTTGTGGTTCCTGTTTTAGCTGCAACAGGCCGATCCGGCAGCGTTAAGTAATTTTGGCCGCCAAAAACATAGGTGCGGGCCTCATTATCACTCAAGACATCGGATATTTTTAAAGTCGCCTCGCGATCCACAACCTGCTTTTGCTTTTCCTCTTTCCACTCCTCCAATATGGCGCCGTTGGCATCCTCGACTTTTAGCAAAGAGACGGGTTTAACCAGCTTGCCTTCGTTGGCAAAAGTCGCATATGCGGCCGTATGCTCCAAAAGCTTAACCTCGCCTCCGCCAAGCACCAGTGATAAGCCAAAACGGCTGCGATCGCCAAAAGTGGTATATCCCAACTGCTCGGCAAAATCCAAAACATGCCCGACCCCGACGAGATACAACATTTTTACCGCCGGAATATTTAAGGAACCCTGCAGCGCCGTGCGCGCTGAAACAGGCCCGCGCTCCTCAAGGTCGTAATTTTTTGGTTCGTAATTCTTCAAGTCAGTTTTAAATACCGTGTTTACGTCCCACAGTGTCATTTCAGGAGTGTAGCCCTTTAAAAAAGCGGCTGTATAAACAATCGGCTTGAAAGAGGATCCCGGCTGTCTCGGTCGAATCGTAACATTTACCTGCCCGTCATTTTCCTGGTCAAAGAAATCCTTGGAGCCGACCATGCTTAGCACATGGCCATTTTTCGGGTTAATGGCAACCAAGGCGCTATTGGAAAAGTTGTATTTTTCTCCGCGGTCTTCCACGCCTGCAGTCACCGCCTCTTCCGCCATTTGTTGCTTTTTCCAATCCAGGCTAGTTACTACTCGCAAGCCCCCTTCTTCAACCGTGCGTTGGCCGTATTTTTCAACCAATTGGGAACGCACATAAGTAACAAAATGAGGCGCTTTAATGTCGCCGATTTGTTTGGGCTGAAGTTTTTTCAAAGTATCCATTTGTTTGGCGGCTTCAGCCTCATCTTTGGAAATATAGCCCTGTTCAGCCATTAAATTTAGGACGGTCTTTTGCCTTTGGACCAAGGCGTCACGATTATCCCCGCGCGAACCCGTGCCATAAGGAGAGTAATAATCAGGTGCTTGCGGCAGGGCCGCCAGCAGTGCTGCTTCATCCAGCGTTAAGTCCTTGGCCTGCTTCCCAAAATAACTTTGCGCCGCTGATTCGACCCCGTATAAAGTGGAGCCATAAGGTATTTCATTAAAATACATCTGCAAAATCTGATCCTTGTTGTATACACGCTCAATCTGTAAAGCCAAGATCATTTCCTTAAGCTTGCGGTCAAAACTTTTTTCATTGGTTAAAACCGCATTTTTTATGAATTGCTGTGTCAGGGTTGAGGCGCCTTGCGCTTTTTTCCCTTGCAACACATCAACCAAGATAGCTTTAAAGATGCGCTTAAGATTAAGCCCTTTGTGCGAATAGAATGTTTTATCTTCAACGGCAACGGTCGCCCAAATCATGATATCCGGCACATCCTCGAGCTTGATCAAGGTGCGCTTTTCATCGCCGTGGATTTCATAAAGTAGAACTTCTCCGGTGCGGTCGTAGATTTTTGTTGACTGCGGAATGTTTCTTCTCAAGAGCGTGTCCGGATCGGGCAATCCGCGGCTGTACCAGGCAAATAAGATCGTGATAGCCAATGATCCGATCAAAAGTATTCCCAGGCCTGTTATGGCACTCCAAAAAAACAGGTTCTGGTGTCGATTTTTTGTCAATTTCCTGCCCGACTTGTTCCGTTTTGGAGGAGATGTCAGGTCATTAACAACGAGGCGTTTGATAGGCATTTAAGTCGTTTATATTTTAGCTTATTTTAGCTAAAATTCAGGGTTTATATCTTGACAAAAATGGTAAAATATGGTATATTCTCGCGTCAGGTTTCAAACAGTCCACCCACTTAGAGTGGGCTTTTTGATACCGGAGATTATTATGCAAATACTTAAACCCACAATCCATATTACACCAGGAACGCGCAAATTGATTGTTGCCTTGACTCTGGTTGTAACATTGTCTTCAATCCGCGTCCAGGCAGCTTCTGCCGCCGATGTGTTGCCGGAGCCGCCTGTTTGGTTAACGCCAAACGGCGAGATTTATGACAGCCCTGAAATGCGTTCGTTTGAGGTGCCGTTGCGTGCGCCCGCATCTTTGAAGAGCGCGGAAGACAAGCCTGTCAAAAAATGGAATACGATTAACGCGCCTGATTTAACCACGCCTGTTGATTATTCTGATGAGGCCGCGATAAGGACTCTTGTTGTACCGACTACAGCATATACCTCTGATCCCAATGAAACTGATTCCACCCCCTTTACCACTGCTAATGGTACGCAGGTGCGTGATGGGATTGTGGCGG
This sequence comes from Parcubacteria group bacterium, assembly GCA_043797615.1. Classification (GTDB taxonomy): domain Bacteria; phylum Patescibacteriota; class Patescibacteriia; order UBA11705; family JABHMO01; genus JAZDPK01. The sequence continues at coordinate 97 of JAZDPK010000015.1, read as the reverse complement.
CCAACTTCCTTAAGTTTGGAACGCGAATCCGTATTCCTGATTATTTCGGCAACAAGGTTTTCGTGGTCGCCGACCGCATGAACCAACGCTATAATCA
>JAZDPK010000013.1:0-11294 GCA_043797615.1 Parcubacteria group bacterium | reverse complement strand
CGACAAGTTTTTATCTGCTTTGGATAACTTTATTGCGAGGGAGCGAAGCGGCCGAAGCAATCTTCTATCAAGGGATAACTTTATTGCGAGGGAGCGAAGCGGACGAAGCAATCTTCTATCAAGGGATAACTTTATTGCGAGGGAGCGAAGCGGACGAAGCAATCTTCTATCAAGCCTAAATTACTGACTGATATCGCTTCCCGCCGCGTAATCGCCGAAAAAAGATTCCGGTAAACTTTTAATGCCACTCGCCCAGTTGTCGCCGAACAAACTTTTCGCGCTGGCTTCCGTCGTAATCCAGCGGATCGTTCCGCTTTCCACTTTGTAAACCTTTGGCACGGACGGAATCTTGATGAGCGTGCCGGTTTTGAACGGAACGTTTTTGCCGAGCGAATAAGCCGCCATCGCATCCGCGCCGATCGTTTGGACGCGGGAAAAATCATCGCCAAAATAACTCTGCCACACCGCGAGAACCGGATATGCGTGCCTGACATTATCACTGTCGAGAAAATAGACCGACGAGTCGGCGGCCGTCTTCACCCACCGGCCGCTTGTGTAATCAACACTCGCGCTGGCCGTAGTCGCCGTTGCCGGCGTCTCGACAACCGGCGCCTTGGCTTTCACCGCGGCCGAAACAGCGGCGCTTTCAAAAAGATTATTATTATTGTCGCTCGCTTGAATCTTCAGGATATGCGCGCCGGGCGCGATATTTCTCCAATTGTACGTCCAGTGCGCGTAGCTGTCGGACGTTTCAATGCTATACGTAGCGCCGTCGATAACTAGCTTAACCCACGCCAGGCCGATCGGACCGCTGTCTTTCGCTTCCCCGGAAATCAGATAAGCGCTGTCTTCGATCTCCTGCCCTTCGGTCAGATTGGAAAAAATCGCTTTCGGCGCCAGCATATCGCCGTAAAAATATTTCAAGTATTTCATGCCGGCATTGCCGACAAAACTCTCCGGCCCGTTATTTTTGCCGGCCGTGAAAAAGCCGGCGTCGCCGAGCGCGAATTTGCCGTCGCCATCCGCATCTTTCAATTCCGGAACGCCGATCTGGAAATATTTCGCGACCGTGGAAAGCTGATCAGTGTCCGACGCGGCGAACAATCTCGCGCCGGCGCTGTTCAAAGGCACGTTCAAATTGTCCCAATACCAATAATTATTCGCTCCGTCCCACGCGCCGCAACCAAGCGCTTTGTCCTCGCCCCAGCCTTGAAAGCCGGCCCGGCCCGCATCCTGGTATAAGCACATGTTTTTAAATCCGATATTCTGATAGTATCCGGCATTCGTCAGCGTCAACGCATTAAGTGTGTCCGCGCCCGGACTAGTTAATGTAAAATCAAAAATCAGGGCGTCAAACGCGTCATTATAGACAAAGCTGTCCGCTATTTCCTGGACGGCTATCGGCAACGCTCCGGCGCTCGCCCAAACCGGCGCGAACAGCAAAATCAAGAAACCCGCAACGATAGATTTTTTCATAGTAATTTTTAATTGTCTTTTTATTCTTTTATTTTTTCCTTTAGATCGCTGATGATCACGCTAAAGCTGCCCGGCCGCCTGGCGGCCAATTTTTCATATTGCTTCAAGGCCGACGCATATTCGCCGATGTCGCACAGGTACCGGCCATAATCGTCGAGGATCACATCCGGATCGATCGTTACCGCCTTCAGCGCCCGCTCGTAAAAACCAATCAGGAATTCCGCGCTCTTTTTCAATTTGTAGCGGTAAAACTCGGCCGTTGCCAGATACGGCTCGCTTTCCAGATTATTGTTTTCAATCGCCGCCAGAAAATATTGCTCCGCGCTTTTCAGGTCGCCGAGCTGGGCATAAAGCTGGGCCAGATTCCAGCTTGTCAGGTATTTGGCGTCGAATTTATCAAAAGCGATCAGGTAAATCACAATCGCCCGCTTGATGAAAACATCGGATTCTGTCTGCTCGCCAAGGTTTTTCCAGCCGAGCGGTATATTCACATAATTGTGATAGTCGTCCGGCTGCCTGGCAATGGATGCTTCTTTTTCGCATTGGGCAACGATCTCGGCTTTCCGGTCGGGAAAATCTCGCGCCAGCTTGAGGCAATATTCATAGTTTCCGATTCTCGTCTCAATTAAAAAATTTTCATAAAAACGATAGCCCAGGCCGACAGCGGCCAAGGCCGCGGAAGCGATAATCAAGATGATGATTTTTTTCTTCATAGATAATGAGGCGGGCAAGGGCGGAAGATCATTCTGCCCGCGAATCAATAATAAATGCCTGCCCTGTCTTCATTATAAATATATTTTTGGAAAAAAACAACCCCCCGCTCGCAAGCAGGGGGGTGTTTTCTATAGCAACTATATCAAACCGGATAAATCATTATGGCTTGACGAAATTCGAACCATACAACGGCAGGCCGATGCCGGAAAAATTGGCATTGGTGATGTCCGCGCTGGTAACGCTGTCGCTCCAGCTGAAATCCGCGGCCGCGTTGTTGACGTCGACTTCGAACGAGTTGCCCGCCGTGCTGAATATGGACAAGTCTCCTTTGATGTAGACCGTCTTTTCGCTGCCGGCCGGAACAGTCAGAGTAAACGCGTTGAAGTTGATCGTGCTGGCCGTGTCAACGTCAGCCGTGGTGATCGTCTGCAAAGCCGTGCTGGTATTGTCAGCGTCCCACAGAGTGAACGTCTTGTCAGCGGCAGTGCCAGTGCTGGTTGAAGTCACGGTAAGCTTGATATTGTGGTTCGTGCCGTCAAACACCACGTCGGCGCCGGCGTCAGCCGCAATCTTGAATCTCAAAACTTCCATCGTGCCAGGCGTCAAAGAGGTTGAAGCCGGATTGACCTTGGTGAATGTCGGTTTTGACTTCACGTACTTGTGAACGCCGTTGCTGCCGTATGTGGCGCCCGCCGCACCGGTAACATAGACGCTTGACATCGCGCCCTTGGCTGAAACAGCGGTTGACGCGGTTTGCGTTGCAACGTTGGCCACGCTGAAGCGCAGATCGCTAGCGTCGGTTGAGAACGAACCGTCTTCCGCGCCCGTCAGATCAGCTTTCAAGTAAACATACTTGTAGCTGTTCTTCGTGATGGTGAACAATGCGGTCGAGCTCTCAAAAGTGGCGGTGTTGGCCGTATCGTTGATAAGCGACGGGACGGTTGAGCCGGCCTGCACGCCGTCAACATACAGCTTCAAATTCTGGACATTGCCAGGCAGATCGTCCGTGCCGTATTCAGTAACAACTATTCGATAGACTTTGATGTCTTCCGAATTGCTGGCCGAGTACTTCCAAGTTCCGACGTTCTGATTCAATTTGCCCGCGACCAAATAGGTCGAAATCGGATCGATCGGCGTTGAAGCCGTGGCGATCGTCAATGTGCCGGCGGACGCCAAGGTCAATGCTTGACCAACAGCGCCGGTTGAATCGGAAACCGTTGAATTCGTGTCGAGTGACGTGCCTGAAGCCGCGGTAATCGCGATTTCATCGGCGTCTGTCCACAGATCCGCAGCCGTGCCGGTTTTCACGTCGCCGTACAAATCAACCTGCACCGACTGTCCGGCCGCAATCTTCACCGGATTCGAGAAATCAAAGCTGTTTGAAGCGGCGTTAGTCGAACTCGGGCTGGCCACGGTCGAACCCACCTGGGTCGCTCCGTAGTACAACGCGATGTTCTGGAACGCCGAGCCAATGCCCTTTGCGCCGTCATCGTTGATTGTCACGCTCGTCAAATTAACATCTTCCGCCGCTCCGGCCGTGATGAGCCAGGATCCGATTCTCACTTTTTGAGAACCCATGATCAAGGCGGTTTGGTTGGAGAAGCTGCTGTTCTTCGTCGTCGTGAGCGTCGGAGTCGCGATCGTCAACTGATTGCCGGTCGACGCGCCCGTGCTGTCGCTCGTGCCGGTTGACATTCTCATGTAGTTGCTTGATCCGGCCGCCAGATCGGCTTGCAAAGTCCAAGCGTTGGTCAAAGCCGTGCCGTCGCCCTTGCGGATGTCGGCGACAAGCTTCAACTCTTTCTCCACTCCGGACGGAACAATGACCGAGCTGCCAAGGCTGAATTCCGTGCCCGTGGCCGTCGCGCCGTTGGTGTCAAGATCCTTGGTCGTGCCGACTTGCGAACCGTCGTAATACAAGCGGGCGTTGTCCAAATCGCTGGTTCCCCAGCCCGCGGTAACCGTCATGTTCACCGTCAAGCTGGTAACCTTGATGTCTTCGCCTGTGGCCTTGAGCTTCCACACGCCGATGGTCTTGTTGGTCGCGCCTTTCGCGATATTGCCGGAAGGAGCTTTGACCGTGTCTTTGCTGATCGTGATGGAACCGGTGCCGATCGTGGACGTGGTCGTGTTCTTCACGATCGTCCAGGTGTCCGGCGTGGTGTCCGATGTTTCATACGGCTTCACGTACACATTGTAGCCGGTGTCGTAAACCGTGATGTCATACGGATTTTCCACTTCAAAATAGAAATTTCGGCCGGTGCCGGTGTTGATATCGCCCTTGAGATAAAGAGTCTTGGTCTCGCGGTCGATCACATAAGGCGTGGACAAGTTGAAAACGACTTTCTTGCTGGCGTCGAGGGCCGCGACAGTGCTGCCCAATTTCTGCGTGCCGTCGTAAAGATACAAATTCGCCAAAGAGCTCGTCTCAATCGTGCCGATCGCCGTGAAAGCCAACTTTGTGACATTCAATTTCTGATCATTGCCTTCCAATGTGAATTTAAACAGAGTTTGCGCCACTTGTCCGGCTTCGACGGAAGATCCCGGCGTGCCGTTTACCGAGGTGACTTTCAATTGGCCCAGGTCAGTGACCGAAGAGGTGACAAAAGTGTTGCTGGAAATCGGGAACGCGCCCGAAACCGTGCCGCTGACCAATTTCACCGCATTGACGTCAGCCAGGGAGAACGCGAAGTTCTTCGAAGCGGAAGTGCCGGTGGCCAAATCCACTTTCAAAGTCAATGTCTTTGAGCCGGTAACGATGAAATTCTTGTTGAAGGTGAACACATTGCCCGACAGCGAGTAAGCGTCGGAGATCAAAGTGTCGCCGTCATATAAATACAAGTTGGCAAAATCCGCGTTGGCGGAAATGCCGCTTCTCGTGAAAGCGATCGAGTCGACTTCCGTTGACGCCGAAGCGGTCAAAGTCGCTTTGAAAACCGACTTCAGGTATTCGGAGCTGTTCGTAGATGCATCGGCGATGATGTAAGCCGCTGCCGGATTGTCAGACGCCAAGCTGACGCTGACTGTTCCGCCTGTCACGAGGGTTGAGCCCGTGCCAGTGCCGCCGCCTTGCGAAACGTCATTGTACAAGGTGCTGGAAATGGCCGTGCCGGTCGACATGGTGATGGTCGCCGGAGCGCTGATCACATCGGCTGTCTTCCAGCCGTTGGCCGCGAACGTTGCATCAGTGGAAACCAAGCTCTTTGTTCCGTCGGTGTTGACATAATAAATGTCATTGCTGCCGGAGAACTTGACCAATTGTCCGGCCGGATACGCCGTGCCGTCCAATGTTTTTCCGGTGTCGGAATAGTTTCCCCAGAAGCCGTCCGGAACAATGGCGATCTTTTTGGCCCAATCTGCGCCGTAAAGTTTGATCGCCGTGGCTTCATCCTTGATCCAAGCCAATTTTCCATTCAATTCAACCGCGAAAACTTTCGGGATTGAGCTGATCTTTATTAAATTCGTGCCTGGTCGCATGACAATGTTTTGGCTCGCCAATGAAATGTTGGCCAATTCAGTGTCAGTGATGGTTTTGATGCCGCTGAAATTCGAGAACCAGCTCTTGTAAATTGATTCCGTGGGAAAGGTATAGCGCTTGCCGTCGGCAGCGTAGAAATATACTGCCGGGCCGCTGCCTTTGATCAGATCGCCGGCCACCAAAGTGGCAGCGGACGCGACCGGAACGAAAGCCGCAATACCCATGCTCCACACCAGCGTCATTAAAACCACACCCAGTGTAAAAGCTTTTTTCATAATTAATTAAATCTTTTTTTGGGCATGTCAATTGTTTTCCCGGGAAAGGCAAGCAATTGAACGCGCCCTTATTATTTAGTTATGCGCCAGCCGCCCCTTTTCAGGGCCCGACCTTTTGGGCCGACCGCAACCTAAAGAGAAAACTTTAGGATTTGTTATTTATATGATAAATTCGGATACTGGAATTTTTAAAAAATCCCAATCTCCGCCTTTATTTTTTAATTATCATTGCGACCCCGCAAATGCGGGGGAAGCAATCTTCATTCTTGATTTATTGTTTTATTGTTTTATTGTTTTCTTGATTTCTTGTCTTATTGATTTCTTGTTTTCTTGATTTATTGTTTTATTGTTTTATTGATTTCTTGTCTTATTGATTAAGAGCCGCTTCCCGCCGTGCCGTTCGTCTGGACAGGCGCAGCGGCCGCGGGCGTTATTTCATTCACGGTTTGCTGCGCTTCCTGCGTTATTTCCACGCTTTGCTTGACTTTCTCGATCGCCGACGTCAAATCGCCCTGATCCAGCATGACTTGCGCCTCCGACAAAATCTGCTTTGCTTCCGCCGGCTTGTCTTTGAAATCGCTCGCCAATGATCCGGCGCCCGCGGGCTGCGACGCATTGCCGCCCGAACCGGCCGCGCCGCCTTGAACCGCCGCGGCGTTCGCGTTGATTACGCCGGCCGCCTGATTGACTTGATTTATCTGCTCGCTTGTTTTTTCTATTTTCTTTTCAATGATCCCCACCAGTTCGTTTTCCGACAATTGGATGTCGCCTTTTTGATTTTTATCCACAATAACCTCGACCGCCTTGACGCCGGTATTGTCCGCCGCGTCAACCGCTTTTTGCAATGTTCGATTGATTTCCCTGTCCGCTTTCAATTCGGTCTGCTTTTGAACGATTTGGGCGCTGATCTCGTCGGTCTTCTCGTCGACGCTCTTTATCACTTGAATCAGATCGCCTGATTTCTGCTTGTCGTTTTTCGCCACTTCCAGATGCTCCTGCGCTTTCTGCATTTCCTGCGTCAGCACGGCCGCCGCCGCCTGGATCTGCGCTTTTTTATGATCCGGAGTCGTGGCTTGCCGGCTGACCTTTTCTATTTCCTTGACCCGCTCGCCGGCGAATTGGACGTGCATTTCCGCTTTTTTCTCCGAACCGGCGGTCAGGCCGACTTTGACTTGCTCGGTTTTTAATTTAACCGGATAAAGGAAATCGCCCGGCAGGCTGCCTTTCGAAGCGTTGACGCCCAGGGCGCCGGTGCTGAAAAGGAACGCGGCCAATACCGTCAAAACGCCTATTGGTTTGGCAACGAATTTCATCATGCCGCCCGGCATCAGAGACTTTGCCATGAACCAGCTGTTGACTAAAAAAGACTGCGGCTTCGGCGAGCTCTGGACGGCGATTTGCGACAGCAAAAGCTCGCGCTCGGAATTGACCCAGTCTTTGTTCGGTTTGATTTCTTTCAATGATTGTAATTGCTTGATGATATTTTCCGCTGGCATAATTACAAGTTGATTGAGGTTTATTGCAGTTTATTAATGTTGATTCTTAAGACAAGTTTCACAGTGATCAACTTCTATTAACTCTAATCAACTTCTAATAAACTCTCTTTTTCTTTTATTCCCCGGCGATTTCCCGGAGCGCCTGCAGCGCGCGGTGCAAAAGCACTCTCACGTTTCCTTTGCTCTTGTCAACGATTTCCGCGATTTCGCCGATGGAAAATTCTTCAATGTATTTTAGAATGATAATTTCTCTGTAAACGTCTTTCAATTTTTTCAAATGCTTTTCAATATTCAATATCTCGATTTTCGCGTTCGCCTCGCCTTCCAAATCGCGCTTGTCTTGAATTAATTCCATCTGCTCTTCGTCCGTGGCAACGGCGTCGCCGCTCTTCGCGCGGTAATGATCAATGACCGCGTTTCTCGCGACTTTATAAAGCAAAGCGTTCAAATTTTTAATTTTGCCCGCACCGTTATTAACATATTCCCAGGTTTTCAAGAACACTTCCGAAGTCAAGTCCTCGGCCTCTTCGATCGATGAGACTTTGAACAAAATGAAACGGAATATCCGATCCACGTAATAGTCGTATAATTGCCCGTAAGCATCAGCATCCTTATTCTGGCGAACCTTGAATATGAGGTATTTTTCTTTTAATGAAGACTTGTGCATTTAATAAGACGGATTAATGAGTTAAATGTTACAAACCCCAGTCTATAAATTATGCGAAAAGGCTAAATACAGCTAAAATTAAAAATAAAGCTGATTCAATATGACAGTGCCTTATCATCATACTCTATTTAATACGAATTCACAAGGTTTAGTTAATTCGATTCCACCTGACTTTAGTCAGCGATTTTAAATCACTATTTCATGCTTCTTTTTTCGTTTTCTGTTTCATGTTACATGATACATGTTTCATGCCACTTCTTGACAATATTCCCACCCTTTTCTATACTGTAAACATCAGCTCAACTCGCCTGTTTGTCTACACTAGTGTATACAAACAATGGAAATTGGAGGTTGGAAATTGGATAGTGGAAAATCTCTATCGCACATATTCTTTGCCTTCTTATGCCCTCTCACGCCTTCTTAACCCTTTTCTTATGTCCATAGATGACAAGCCAAAATATCCGGTTCGCGTGTCTGTTTCCGAAGCGGCCAGGCTTTTTGGCGTTGACGCGCACACGATCAGGCGGGCGATAAAAAACCAGGAATTGCGCTATATCGTGGTGCAAAGCAGGTATAAGATTAACTTCGAAAGCTTGGTGCAATGGTCACAAAACAGGACAACCGTCAAGAACAAATTGGAAAATAAAGGCATTGGCCAATTTGTCGAAGCCTGGAAAATAAAAGCAAAAAAATTCAGCCCGAGCCCTGATGCGATTGCGGAGAAAACGGAAAAACCGAAAAACGAAAAAACTGTTTAAGAAATCAAAATTAAAAAATAATAAATTAAAAAAATAATCAAAAACAGACGACTCATTCGCCTGCTTTTTATTGAAATTTTATTTTATTCCACTTGTCTCTCTTTTCCCACCTTTCCCACCTTAATCACTCTACCCACCCTTCTCACCTTTTCAATACGCTTTCTTTACTTTCCGATGCAATTTTTTTTCATAAGAATACGCTCCCAGCGCCTCCACATAAACCCTTTCCACCGAATTGACAATGTCTTTCCAATTATAATTTTTCCGCACGTATTCGCGGCCGTTCAGACCGATGCGATTGACCAACGTCGGGCACTCGAGTGCGTATTTCAATTTCTTTTTCAAATCATTCACTTTTTTATTGTGGAAAGTGAATCCGTATCCGCCGGCCAAAACTTCCATATTTTCCGGAATATCCGACGCCAAAACCGCCTTGCCGAAGCTCATCGCTTCCAAAATCACGATCGGCAAACCTTCGCTTTCCGACGGATGGACGAAAAGATAAGCGTTCGAATAAAGCTCCTGCCACATCTTGCCGCCGCCGGCCACATTGCCAGCAAAAATGATGTTCGGATTACTGTCGGCTTTTTCTTTTAAAAACGCGACATACGAATCGGTAAAAGCGGATGCGCCGGCAATCACCAATTTCTTTTTTGTTTTCATCGCGTTGAACGCTTCGATCAAATAATGCGCGCCTTTATGTTTTACCAAACGCGACAAAAATAAAATGTAATTATTATTTTCCAAGCCGAATTGTTTTTCAATCAGATCAGGCTTGACCAAGCGCGGAATATCCACGCCGTTCGGAATGTAAATCGTGTCCGCGTTGTATTTTTCTTTGCAATAAATTTGTAAAAGCTTGGAAACGGCGATCGTTTCGTTTGAAAATTTAACGCTGAACCACTCGCCGATATGCAAAAAAATTCTGGCGAATAAACTCCATTTCTGATGCCTGCGGTCGATCGAATGAAAAGTGATAATCACTTTCGCGCTCGGCTTGAAAAGCTTCGGCAGCCAGGCGATCAAGGCCGGGCCCACGCCGTGATAATGGATGATGTCGTAATCTTTTTTCATCGCGTCAAGCGTTGAAAGAATCACATGTGAAATGGCGTCCATATTTTTTCTCTTAATCGATCTAACGCTGATCAATTTAACGCCTTTATAATTTTTCTTGTTCGCCGGAGTGTACCAAGGCCGAGTGTAAACGAAAACTTGGTGGCCTTTTTTCGCGAGGCCGCAAGCCAAACGCTCGACGTGCTTTTCCACGCCGCCGAAGGTCATGGGAATTCCTTTTTGGCCGATGAAAGCTATCTTCATAAAAAATGCGAATAAGGATGATACGGATTGACTTTCAGTCGCCCGCTCACCCAAGCATCAACGCCGGCAGAAATGCCGCGCAATAACCGTAAAATATAGCACATGGAAGATAAAATGTCAAATAAACGTAAAACAAAAATTCACTTGCTCTTACCCCTTGCGCCTGATATAATAACAATCAGTCATATTGTACCATATCCACTGGAAATTCTGAAAAATTCCGGCGGCATAATTCACACGAACCATAAAATCATCCAAGTCAGCCCAACAACAAATCAACCACTATGAAAAAACTCCTCCTCCCGGTCCTCGCCCTCATCTGCGCCGTCTCGCTATCCGCCTGCGTCCTGCAACCGGCAACGCCAGCGGCGCCGGACGATCCCGTCGTTTCACCGCCTGACGTGAGCGACACCTGGTTGAAATATCAAAATCAGAAACTCGGCTTTGAAATATATATCCCCAAAAAAAATGACGACGGTGCGATCCGCACCATCGCCAGTGGCGACGCGCTCTGGCTGGTCGCGGAAAACAGCAGTTACCTGTCTAAACTGCCGCAATTCAAAAACTCAGCTTCAGATTTTGACAAAGTCGCCGGGCTGCCCTGGGCGATAGTCGTTAAAACGGCAAACAACGACCAAGAGCTGGATCAATTCATAAAAAATATGTACGGCGCCGATTGCAATCTCGGCGCGAAAATTCCATCCGGTCAATCGGGCGTGTTTGACGTGCAAATCGCCAATCGAAACGAAAGGATCGAGGAAGGATGCTGGCTGAATTACGCTTTCGCCTTGAAATATTCGCCGGCATTCCACTGCGCGGCCGCTTGGACCGTCGGACAAGCGCCAACGTTCATCAATAGCGAAGTAAAAGGAGCGGACGGAAACGGCATCTATTACGACCAAGACATGGCGAAGAGTTTCAAATTTGTCGAGCCGGAAAAAGATTAGTCCAAAAAACGTCGAATCGATCCGCGATTTTGATTTTTTTAAAAAACGCCGGCTTTCCGGCGCGCCCGGCGGCGTGCGACCCAATTCACCCGTTACCGCCATTTTTGGCGCCAAGCAACTCCAACGGGCTCTTAATATCAATCAAATTCTTCGCGCTCACCTGCGT
>JAZDPK010000067.1:0-12421 GCA_043797615.1 Parcubacteria group bacterium | reverse complement strand
GGGCATCTCTTGTCGCTGTGCGTCGGCTCGAAAAGCGGCCAGCCCAAATACTCTTTCAATTCCCTGGCAAATTCCAAGTGCGAGTTTCCCGCGAAAAGCATAGCTTGCTCTGACATGACACACTCTCCTTTCATTGGACTGTTGAAATCACGTCCAAGATTAATAGCGATCGACCAATTTCAATTTAACGGAAAAAAAACGTTTTGTCAAAGGAAAAAGGCCGTCCAAGTTTGAACAGCCTTTATTTTTCGCGCAATGTGAATTTTTTAAAATCTTCGTCTTCCCTTTTTTCTCTGGCGCGCTGATCGCGGTAGCGCGCTTTCTTCTTGGTATACGGATTGGTATGCCGATAGCACGAAATCACGCCGACCACGTAGCAATCCGTGTCAATATCGCTCATTTCAATGTTAAGATAAAATTCCCAGTTCAAATCAGGAGTAATATAAACATCGCCTCTTCTTCCTTCCCGTTCTTTGTGGAAAACCACGCTCTTCACCAATTTTTCAAGAAAGCCTTTCTTGTCGGTTGGCGGCGGCCCGGGCCAGCGCTCGATGAACCTCATTAGCAAATGGTCCGAGAATCGGATTTCGGTTTTGACATTCTGCAGATTGTAAAGTCGTTCCATTCTCCTTTCTCCATTTCTTCCCGGTTGGTTCAATCAGTTTAGCGCGAATTTAGAATTTGTCAAGCGCCTTTGCTGATGATCAAAATAAGCTTTTCTCCGGCAAACATCCGGGCGGCTCGGCCGCTGTCGGAAATATCCGAGTCGTAAGGCCGGAAAACGCCGCCAAAATCCACCGGCAGATCATGAATCGCGTTGATGATCGTCGCGTAATCGTACTTGTAATTATCGCCTTTTCTGGTGCCAACGTCGTTCGTATAAAAATATTTTTCATCATAGCCTCTGATTAACATGAAATGATAAATCGGCCCCATGCCCGAATAATTCGGATTGTGAAGAAGCCGGCCGGCGAACGGCGCGATGATCAGATTGCCGGCGGCCAATTGCTTTTTCATATTTTCAATCGAAACATCGGAACTGATTTCCGCTTTCAGATTAAAATACTGCTCGGCCATTTGTTTGACTTGTTCAACGTTCGTGTCCGTGTAATAGCCGAACGTCTTTGTTTCCCACTTGACCAGCTTCAACAATTCCGAGTCCATTACCGCGTTGTCCAATTTTTCATTTTTAAAATATTTATCCGCCAAAATGAGCGACGCTTCTTCGCAAGTTTCTTGGTAAGGCAAAGACCAATTTCCCGTCGGCGCTTGCGGAGCGAACGCCACCGGCCAATTTATTTTTTCCGGTAAAACAGATTCAGTCGGAATCGAAACGGTCGCATTGTTTTCAACGATGTTAATCTGAGCAACGTTGTTTTCGCTTGCTTTTTCAACAACCAAACTCGGCGCTTCATTTTTCAACGCGTTGTTCGCGCTGCAGCCCGCCAGCATCGGCAGTAAAATTATTAGATAAAATATTTTCTTCGACATATGGATTTATTATAGGCAAATCGCCGAGTTTGCGCAACTATTGACAAAAAATAAAAGAACATGTTAAATTGTAGTGTTCGGCGATTCAAACAACAAAGGAGGAAACAATGGACTTTGAAAATCTAGCAAAAAAAGTTGGCTACACAACATCCATGAAAATTCAATGGAAGAATCAAACGTTGCCGGAAAATTTTTTAGACAAATATCCTTTCGATGGGCTATGGGGTTTATACGTCGAAATAAAAAACCTTGCAGACTTTCCGAGCGCGCTTAAAAAAAAGATTGTTAAAAAGATCACCCTTTTTCAAAACACATCCGAGCAGTGGGCGAAGTTATACAAAAAACATTGCGAAAGCACATATTGTTTTTTCCACGATTCAAAATGGGATGAAAAAACAATTTTTATTTTCACCGCAATGGCAACAACCGCCAAAACTTTCAATGACTGGAAAAATGTAATTCACTTCAATTATTCAGCGCCGTATGCAAAAATTGAAAATCGGAAAGACTATTCTATCGCCGCCCTGTCCCAAATGGTAAATTTAGCAGTAACATTCGATGAATGGAAAGAAATATACAATTGTGCTTACCACATTAATCCAAGCATAAAAAAATTAGCTTTCGCTAAAATGTGCGAACTGGAAAAAGCCGAACAATAGCGTTTCAAGGAAGCCCCAAATTCGGGACTTCCTTTTTCTTTGCCCTATTTTACGCATCGATAAGGATCATTTGACAATCGCGTAAATTTTGATATAATGTCAACAAATTAGAAGTTGGATATTGGAAGTGGGAAATTGGAAAATCCTCCTTTTGTATCTTTCCAACCTCTAATCTCTAATATCTAACCTCCAATTTATGGCCCATAAAAAAGCAGGCGGCAGTACATCGCTCGGACGAGATTCGCAATCGCAGCGGCTGGGCGTCAAGAAATACGACGGCCAGGCGATTGTCGCGGGCAATATCATCGTCCGCCAGCGCGGCACCACTGTCCACCCTGGCAAGAACGTGATGAAAGGCAAAGACGACACCTTGTTCGCGACCGCGGACGGCTTCGTCAAATTCAGCGCGAAGAAAGTCAAAAGCTTTTCCGGCAAGCTGAAAAAACGGATTTTCGTCCAAGTTTCAACCGAAAAATAAACAAAATAAAATCAGAACTGCCTTCGGGTTTGTCTGATTTTTTTATTTTAAAATATCGATATAATCTTTCCATCGCGGATTCGCCGACGACCAGCGATACGCTTGCCAATCAGGCGTTATTCCATGATGCGCCGGGTTTTTCAATAGATAATTCAAATAGCCGCAAAACTCCCCTCGGCTGTTTATAATCCGATAATGAAAACCTTGTTGCCACTTGAATTTTTTAAAAAATTCCTTTTGGTTTTTATATTTAAAATAAAATTTTTCTTTTAATTCAACTGTTAATCCATTGATTTTTTCGATTGAGTCATCTAAATATTTAAATTCCTCCTTCAGCCGAGTTTGGCCAAACTCGGCTGAAGGGAAATTAAAAATTTCGTTTAAATTTCGCGAATAATGGCGTTTGATAAAAGCCATTATTTTCGAATAATTATTTTGATTTGCGTCTAATGGCTTAATTAAAAGATGAATATGTTCCGGTAAAACAACAAATCCATAAAGCTTGAATCTAAATATTTTTTTCGCAAAAAATATCTCTTTTACCAGTAATTCGCAAAAGATTTCTTCCATTCTGCCATGTTTTTTTGGATCAGAAAAATACGGATAACGATTTTCCGTCGCCGAAGTCAAAAAATACGGCATATCAGTAATATAATATCTTTTGGGATATTGTCTATGGATTTTTTTCATATGTATAAAGGGCGGAATATTGATTCCGCCCTTATTAAAATTATTAGATTATCAAAATATTTCATTCCTCCATTCAGCGGAGTTTAGCCAAACTCCGCTGAAAGAAAATCAATCGAAGCACGTGAAATCCGTAAACCAGATCTCCCCTTCGCCGCGGTAATCCACAATACCTTGCATGGTGCGGAATTCACGGCTGCAGGAGACGCTGGCCGACTGCCAATCATAGCACGCCCATTCGTACGGAAAAGTGCAGGCGCAGTTGAAATCCGCCCAGGGCCGGCCGCGCTCGCAGATTTCTTGCTTCGTCGCGGTAAAAGTAACCGGCTGGCCGTGCCCATGCCCGTTCGTCGCGTACCAAACGTAAGCGCGCATGTCCGGCGGACAGCTGACCGTGCAAGTGACGCTGAATTCTTCGGAAACAGTCATTCCGGCGTCGCAAAAGCCGCCGTCCTGAACATTGTTTTCCGGCCGATCGATTCCCGCGTCCGGCATGCCGGCGTCGCGCAAACCGCCGTCGTCCGCGCCGTTTTCCGGTTGATTTGTCATACCCGCGTCCGGCATGCCGGCATCCGCGGATTCAACATTTAAATAATAGCATTCCTCGTTGTAAAATATCTGGCCGGGCAGGCAGGCGCCGCCGTCGCTTTGCCCGCGTCCGTCGCCGCCATCTTGACCGCCGTCAAGACGGCCATCAACATCTTGTCCGCCGGCCGCGGAATAGTCCCCGGCAATTTGCAGATCGCCCCGGCTCAAGCACTGTTCGGCTTTTTCCAAAGTGATCATATCCCCGAACGCCAGAAAACTGCTGAAAAATTCTTCCGGCGTCGGCGACAAAACCGGCAGATTGGCGTAGCCCATTATTTTAAAAACTTCATTGTCTTCAAAAGGCAGGAGAACGCCGTGCTCGGCCTGGACGAAATACGCGCCGCTGTCATAATTTTGCAGATCGAATTCCGGCTTCAAAACCGCGCCGGCGCGGGTATACAGCACTTCCCCGATGTCGCACCGGTCAAAATACGATTCTTGCGCCTGCGCCCGGCTGACCGGCTTGATTCCGCCCGGAATATTCCAGGAAAAATAGCTGAACCGGCTGGAAAACCGGTAAACCGCGCAATTCGTGGCTGACGCCGATGTTTTTTCCTTAAGATAAATCGCGTCGCCGACCTGGAAAACTTCGCGCTCCGGCCGCCAATCGATCAGGCCGCCGTATTCGTAGCAATCGAGTTCTTCTTCGCCGACCGGAATGATCTTCTGCCAGTCGAATTGATGGCTGTCAAACACTGCTTCGTTCATGATCAGATGCATCCGGCCGCTAATCAAGATGAATATGTCGGCTTGGTCGCTTCTCTTCAGCAGCGTTCCGTCCGGGTGCCAGGTGGCGTATTCGTTGACAATAACCAGGCTGGCGTAATTCGACGTCCGCCAGGAGCGCTCGAACCTTTCCAAAGAATAGCGGTTGTACGCGCCCGCGGTTTTGCCCGGATCATGGACCAATATTTCACCGTCCTCAACGCCCACGGCCAGCATGAAATGCCCGGCCCGACCCGGATCCATCTGGATGTTCACGCCGACGATGACCGGATTGCCCTTTTTAAGTTCGCCTTTCAAATATTCCAAATCATTGTCGTTCTTTTTCCTGGTCATCGGCAGATGGTAATATTCGGAAATGATTTTCTGCAAATGCCAGACGCTGGTCGCGTTGCCGTCGTAATATTCAGCGTCCGGCTGCGGCGACAGATATTGCTTTTCGTACAGCCAGTCCAGAACTTCTTTGATGTCGCTTTCCTTCGGCACGAAATTGAAATAAGTCCCGATCGCCATCAAAGCCGCTGCCGGCCCGCAATTCATGTTGTGCGCCCAATCGCCGGGCGGCGACTGCGTTTTAAAAGGCACGCTCTCCGCGATCGCCTGCTCGGCGGCCGCCTCAGCGCCGATAAAAAAGAAAAAAAATCCCATCATCATCGCCAGCTTCGTTTTCATTGTCTTCTCCTTTTCTCATCCGCCATATCATTGAGATAAAAACGGGAAACGCGCGACAAGCGCCGACAAAATACTTTCCGAATCCGCGCAGTCGCCAGCGCAAAACAGCGCGATGTCGTAAACCGCGCCGCCGGCTCGAATGAAAAAGCGCGGCCGGCCGTCATGTATCCCGCTGACGCGGCAAGCGAATACCGCTTCCAGCTCAGGACGCGCTGGCAGAGAATATGCCTTGAATTCAACGACCTCGGGATGAACTTCGCGGAAGAACGCCGCCCAGGACCAATCGCCTCTGTCATAAACGTCAATGTCAATTGCCGCGAATTCAAGAGCGTATTTTTCAGCGTTAAAAACACTTAAGCCGTTTTGTTCGATGTAATAATCGTCCGGAGCGGCCGCGCCAAACACCACTTCCTTATTGACGCTCTGCAGCCGAATCCGATAATTCGCAAGACCTGGCCCGGCATTCGCCATTTTCGTCACACTCGCCCGCCAGCCGGCCGGGTACAAAAAATGGAAACGGCGATCGGGAAATTCCGGCCAGGCGCGGGTGTCGGCCAAGGCGCCGCTCAATTCGATCGGCGCGATCAGATCCCCGGGCTCTTCAGCCTCCTCTCTGTCAGGCAAGCCCCGGGCGCAGCCTGACAGCCTGGCGGCAATCAGGCAGAAGGCAAGCACGGCCGCCGCTTTCGCAAATTGTTTTTTCTTTTCTTTGTTCATAACTTTCTCCTTTGTTCTGCCGATTTTTCAATCGGCGGTTAATCGAAAATTTTGAATTTTTAACGAACAGACTAGTTTTCCCGCTTCCATTGTACTTTTTCAAGGCGTTGATTTATGGCCGAATGTTTTCCCCACTCGTCAAAATCATCGCCAACCCGCGATTTCCATTCGCCAACAACAAAAAAGCTGTCGGGCAAAGCCGACAGCTTCATTAAAAAATTGATTTAAATCATATTTTCAGACGGTAGATCTTCGCCGTCGGCGTGAGCGCCACCGGCTCGAACAAATTCTTGTCGTAATTTTCGAAAACCAGCATCTGAATCAGCGAAGAGCGGAACAGCTTCTCGTCCAGCGCCAAAACGTAGTGCAAACTATTGTTTAGAATCACATACAAGCCGCCTTTGCTGCCGGTCAGAGTTTCTTTTGCCGCCAATTTGCCGTCCTTGCCATAATAAACTTGATAAAACGCTTTGACCGGTATGTTCTGCCCGTTGCTTTTGGTTAATGTCAAATCGCCGAAATCCGCAGTCACATTCTGCTCAGGCATGAATATTTTTTTGCCGTTGGCCGCATATCTGGCAGAAATCACATACGACCCTTGCCTTAATTTATCGCCGGTCGCCAGGTTGATATTGGAAAATTCGCTGATCGGAAACGCGATGCCCAGCATTTCCAGCGGCAGGTACAAATATACATTTCTGGTTTTCGGTGGCAGGATAAATCCGCTTTGCCTGGTGCTGGCCAAAAATTCATTCGGATCAAACGCTTCTTCGCCGAAAAAATCAAAAAATTCTCCTTCCGCGTGACTGCGGGAATAATAATCAACGTATTTCTCCACCATCCAGCGGCCGAGATTCGCGGTTTCCGCCGGGTAATTGCTGGTCAAAATTTCCGAAACCAGGAACATGGACGCGCCGTCTCCCTGGGCGCTTGGCGCCGAAACCGTCTGCAGCCCGCTGTAAAACCAGATCAATGAGCCGTAATCCCACCAGGTGATGACATAATCCTGCGGATCAGCCTGCTTTTTCAGCGCGTCGAGCGCTGTTATCCGGTTGCGGTAAATCACCGGCGGCGCGATGAAAGTTTTAATGTACTTGACGCTCGGATAAACGGTTATTATCGAAATGAACAACACAACGAGGCAAATTATGATCTTCTTTTCTTTCCATACGTTTTTCTGCAGCAGCCACATGAAAAACAAATACAGTAAATAAACAATCGACAGCGCAACGATCGGCGCGCCGTACATGACAAAGCGCAGCCCGCCGGCAAAAGAAAACAGCGCCAGCCCGGCCAGCGGCAAAGACAGGAGAAACGACGGCCGCCTTACAATCAACAAAACATATCCGAGAATCGCCAGATAAAAAGCGATTTGCGAGCCGATAAGCTGCGCGGCAAATCTTTTATACGGAAGCGTTTGCGCCTCGCTGATCGTGCCGACTTTCGACAGATAGAATAATTTTCCCGCGCTGTCTGTCTGCGCGATGCCGCGGCTGGCGTATTGGTAAACCCGGCTGTAAATGCTCTGCAGCGGCGAATTTAAAACCAAAAATAAAATAATTGAAATTAGCGCCAGGCAAGCAATCGCCCGCCTGCTCAATCGCGGATGCCTGATGATTTTGTAAATTATGCTAACCAACACCAAATCAGCCAGCCAGCCCACATTCAGCGCGCCGATATTCAAATAATTGAGGAAATTGCCGCTCCAAAAAATAAAAGTCAATATTAAAATCGATTCCCAGACGCCCTTTTCCTTCCGCCGCCAGATTAAATTATAAATGATGTAAACAGCGACGATCGCGTAAAGAATCGGCGTAATCTTTAAATAAAATATCGGGGCGACGAGCGACGCAACCGCCCCGAAATACGCGTATTTCAATTCTCCTTTTTCTATCGCCGCCAGCAGGAAATACAAGATTAAAACGACAAGGAACAGCGAAAACATGTCCGTATCGAAATAGCCGGCCAAAGTGCGGTTGTAAAAAGAAGACGCGGCGCAGGCGAGCAGGGCGGCGCACCAGCCGAGAAAAGTATTTTTATAAAGCCGCCCGATTAAAATTATCGGGACAACAATGATGCCGCTAACGAAAATCGGCAAATAAATCATGATCGCTTCCAAAGAAATATTCAAAAATTTCACTAAAAAAAATGAAATTAAGAGATGCGCGTATTCCCCGCCGAATATGCCCGGCACCAGGCGATTGCTTTCGTGCAACCCCCACAGCGCCTTTTGCACGATGCTGCCCCAGTAAAAAGCATCGTGCGTCGTCGGGATGAGCTGGCCGTTCCAAAAAGCGTCCGGCACGTTTTTCATCGCGAAGATCCAAATAAATCTGATCCCAACGCTGAATGCGTACGCCAGAATGATCAGCGCCAGCGTCCATTGCCAAGTAACGCGCTGTTCGATAAAATCGAATCTCGCCAAAAAAGAAACAAATCGATCGTAGATTTTTTTTATTTTCTGAAACATACCTTGCAAAATTTTAAATTGGCCGTTTTTTCCATTTTCATTAGAATTTAAATTTGGGCGATATGGACATTCCCTTATGACATTGTATTCCTTTTGCGCTCTCTTGTAAATAAAACAATTAAACGCGCATTTCTTCAGGCCGTTTTTGTGGATAACTTGCTGTAAACGATTTGACAAAAGTGCTACAATGATATTGAACAAAAATTCAACGAAATTTTTAAAAAATAATCTCAAAATTTATTTTGAGTTTTAAAATATTAATTTATAAAAAATAATTTATTGGCGGCCTAATTTATCAATTTAAATTACGCCGCAACGCAACATTATGTTGACAAAAATCTTCTCAAAAAAAGCGCGGGGATCCGCGAAAAGGGCGCGCAGGTTGGGTACTCTTTTCGTAGTGTTCGCCACTGTCCTCTGGGCAATGGGATTGCCGTTTATTTTACCGGTGCCAACGGCTTTGGCCGTGAGCGGCGTTGCCGGCTCTGACACTGACACTGCCAATTCCGGCCTGGACGGCCGTGATTTCACCGTCACTTGGACGCCGGGCACTGCTCCGGCCGGCTATACGGACACGCAGATATTTATTTTTCCCGCGGCCATGGATCCTCTTCCGACAGTTGACAACGTAATCACAAACGGTTGCAACGCCGTCGCTTGCCAGCCCCGCGGATTTTTCAATCAATATCAGCAACCTAGCACAACCTTGCCGCAGTTTACCACCACTGACAGCGCCGGCGCGACTTTAACCGCTGGCAGTTATAAAGCCTGCGTCTTTACCAACGCCACTACTGACGCCTTAGACTGTTCGTCCGCCTTTACTGTTGCTTCTGATACGGTAACCGACACCAATACGCCCATGATTGAACATATGTCGGTAAGCGCGGCTCAAGAATCAGCCAATGCGGTCATAAACGCGTTTATAATTGACGACCAGACAACCGAAGCGCAGTTTGCCAATACCGGAGATGGCCAAGCAGAATATTTTAAACTGGCTTATGGTTCAAATCTTGTTTCAGCCGAGACCCGCGTTGACGGCGCAAGCGTTTCCGGAAAATTATTTCAGTTTACCGTGCCCAGCGCGGCAGTGCCGGCGGCCGGCGGAGCATTTCAGTACTACATCACAGCCAAAGACCGGGCAGGCAATGAACGCTTTTTCTGCGCCAATCCTGCGGCCGCGACCTCAACGGCTTGCAAAGCCGCTCCCTTTATTGTCAATACCGTTGCCGCCGGAGAGCGCACCATTTCCGGAACAATCAAACAAAATACTTCCTCAGGCACGCCAGCGGTTCTGCCCAGCGCCAAAATTTTTCCAGGCGGCTTTGCCAAAGCAGCCGTAACCGCTGGAATTGAAGGGAACGCGGGCGTATATACGATCACCGGCTTGCCGAATAATTTTCCCGTTGATGTCACCGCTTACTTAGCCAGTTATACCAAGAACACGCGTATGGAAATGGTCGGAGCATCAAATTTAACCAATATAGATATTAATTTAAATGCCGGAGACTTGGGATTTTACACCGGCGGCGGAGGCGGAATGTTTAGCGGCGATATGTCTCCCCATGTGATTTTTTCCGGTCCGCCGGACAACGGGCAAAATGTGATGCTTAATGAAAATATCAGAGTCGGCATTA
Organism: Parcubacteria group bacterium; assembly: GCA_043797615.1. Classification (GTDB taxonomy): domain Bacteria; phylum Patescibacteriota; class Patescibacteriia; order UBA11705; family JABHMO01; genus JAZDPK01. Next base: position 2,302 of record JAZDPK010000067.1, on the reverse strand, counting down.
ATCAGCCGCTCAATTCGCAAACGGTAAATGACAGCGACGCTTCCAATGCCGGCAGCAATGTCTATCTTACTTCTGATGGAACAACGAAAATCGCCGGCACGGCAACTTGGTGCCAGAGCAATGCCTCTCCTGGCTGTTCTGCTTTAATGTCAATGGATACGAACACGATTTTTTTCAACCCGACCAGCGATTTGACCGCTAATACTTTTTACACTTTAGTCATTACCGAAGCGGTAACCAGCGAAAGCGGACAGTCGATCGCCGGCAATCGGTCAGGCGGCGGACATCGGATCAATTTTACCACTTCGGCCGGCGCCGCGTTCACTGGAGGACAATTAACCACTAATTTCGGTTCCGGAGGCCAATATTTGCCGCCCTATGTGAAATCAACTCTGCCGGCTCCGGGCAATTCAGTCGCTCCAAATGTCAGGCCACTGGTAGAATTTAATGAGACCATGGGTTTAGTCACTCTTATTTCAACAAACATCAAACTGGTAAAATTGCCCTCTACACCTGTTACTTCAACTATCAGTGTTGATAGCACAGAAACAAGATTTGTTACCTTGACGCCAGCAACCGCTTTAACAGCTGGAGATTATGAAATTCAGGTTTTAGGCGCCACGGCCAATGCTCGAGGCATGACTATGCGGACCGGGGCCGAAAACGCTTCAATCGCTTTTCGCACCACCTTCACCGTGTCCGGAACAGCTGACGTAACCCCGCCAACCATTTATCCGCTGGTGGCTAGTGGCGGAACAATCACGGTCAATGAAGGAAGAATAGAGTTTGGTTTTAATGAGCCATTGGCGGCCGGAACCGTCAGTAGTTCCAATATCACCCTTAAGCGCGGTTCAACCGCTGTTACGGCCAATATTGTTTATAATGCTTCGGAAAATTCTGTCTATGTTGTTCCCGAGGCCGCTTTAATGCCCAACACTTCATATAATGTCACTTTTGGCACCAGCGTAACGGATTTAGCCGGAAACGCGCTTGCCAGCGCCAACACCTACACCTACACTACCGGCGCCGCAGACACGGTCGCGCCTAAACTTAAAGAAGCGCGCTGCGATGATTATACGTGCACGATATTTTTTAACGAACCGATGAATCATGAAACAGCGGCCGACACTAATTACGCGAATAGCGTTTTAAAGCAGGCCAATTGGACAATAGAAAGAGTCCCTCTGGTTGGTGACGCTGTGGCGATTGATATTACTGGCAAACCAACAACTTATAATGGCGAAGATTATTCTGTGACCATTCAAGGAGTGTCCGGGTTAGCTTATGGCAACACTTTCCGCGTGACCGCCAGTACGAACATTCAGGATCTAGCTAAAAATGCCGTGAGCGGCGTCAGCAGCGCTAACATTTTAGTCGGAGCCACGGAAAATAGCCAGGCAACCTTTGGCTCATTTGGCGATACAGGTATGTTTGGTCCGCCAGTGGCCGGAGTGGGAACAATGGCCCCGCCGGTGGAAGGAGTGGCTGGCACGACAGTTACTTTGGGCGGTGAATTTCAACCCCAGGGCTTTGGCACCTTCACCGCTTCCCAATTTGCCATGGGCCAGGCAGATACGGCTTATCCATTTAATCCCATGGCTTCGCAAAGTTCCAATGTGTTTCAGGTGCGTTTCTCGCCTGGAGCCGTGTTGGCCAATGGTGATTTAGTTGAGTTGACCTTTCCTAAAGGCACAGGTATTTCTAACGTGGTTGAAGACACATTCTCGCCATATTCCAGTGATTTTAATGAAGCAAAAGGAACAGGCACTGTCACTTATGATGATACTTATGATACCGATGGCATCGTGGCTGACACAACAGCCATGACTGTCACAGTTAAGTTAGCCATTACCGGCACGCCCGGGAGCGGCGACAGTTATACTATTGACTTAAAAGGCATTACCAATCCATCCGTGCCAAAAGGTCCTGAATCAGGCGGCTATACATTGGGTATTAAAGTAAAGCGCGGTTCGCCGGCCCAAATAGTGGTTAACAAGACCTCCATGCCGTACTTTATAATGGCCGGGGGTTCGCGCAGCATTACGGTCAAAGTTTATGCCGGCACGGCCGGCACTGGCACAGCAGGAGCAACAGGCAACATTCATATGTGGGGCGGCGGTCCGGGCGGTCCAATGGACAAGTTGGTTGGTTTAACTAATGGCATTACCACGGCCGCGGATGGCACCGCCATTGCCGCTGACGCGGGTATTGTTTTCACCAGTTTGCCTGACGGATGCTACAATTTCGGCACCGAACCTTATGTTGCTTTGGGCGGAATTGATTATTACGGCCAGATGTCGCC
>JAZDPK010000073.1:0-8258 GCA_043797615.1 Parcubacteria group bacterium | reverse complement strand
GCATAGCCGAAAAACGGAATGATATTGACGAACCACAAAATCACTTCGGCGATTAACAAAACTACTCCCTGTTTGGCGTGGAATTGAACGAACTGGCTGTCTTTTTTCAATAAAAGCGAGACCAAACACAAAATGGAGATGTAGCTGATGGCCGCGAACGCGCGATCGTCTTTCGAATGGGCAGAATGAACGATTTCCGGCTTGCTCGCCGGAGTTGAGTGTTGATTTTCCATATTGATATAAAACTTATGAATAAATTGATGCGAATATGCGATTATGCTCGCCTCGCTTCGTGAAATTTGATGAGGCGAAGCGGGCAAATGATGCAAATTGAATCCAATTCAGAATTATTGTGCGCTACAACTCGACATTCTCGTATGAAACGTAATTCGGCGTTAAGCTGAACAATTCCACCACTAAAATATCGAATCGGGGAAAATGCTCTTGATATTTTTCGTTTTCAAAAATAAATCTGCCGATCGTTTGTTTTATTTTTTGTTTTTTTGAATGCGTCACCGCTTCTTCGCCAAAGCCGAACATTTTCGTTGTCCGCGTTTTTACTTCGACGAACACGATTTCGCGAGGATTCACATCCGCCTTTTCCAGGATCAAATCGATTTCGCCTTTTCTTTTCCGCCAATTGGACTCGACGAATTCATATCCTTTGCGCTCATAAAATTTTCTCGCCAGCTCTTCTCCCCATTTTCCTAATTTCTTTCGATATAACGACATAATAATACGAATATACCTTAATGCGAATACTACAAATAACGAATAAAAACTTATTAAGACAATGAATTAATAATTCTTTTAGGGACGAGGTATTTACTTCGAAAATTAACCAATATCCCCAGTTTTACGTTAGTTGCCGTTAAATATCTCTTTATCTGATAATAATCCTCTTTTGTTAATATGGTCTTCGATTTAATCTCCAAAATGATTTTTTCATCGCCGTTCTTGATCAAAAAATCTATTCTATTTCTCCCCTCTTTTTCGCCCTTGAAAAATGGCGGCAAAATCATTTCTCTCTCATATTCCACATGATTTTCTTTCAATAGCCGTTCAATGCAATCGCAGCATTGCTTTTCGTTGCAAAATCCGCCAACTTCATTATGAGCCGCAAACAAGATGCCGTATATTTTATAAGATAACTCCGGATAAATAATCTTATCATTATTCATTGTAATATAGCTTAAAATTTATTTTCTTCAATCGCATATTCGCGTATTCGTAGCATTCGCATTAGAGTTTATTCGTATTATCTTTATTCGCATCTTCGGTTTTATTAATGATAAATAAAACTTAACATCCATTCTATAAAATTCCCGTACAGATTCGTAATCGCCATAAACCCGAGAAGAATCAAAAGCACGCCAATCAATTTGTAAAATGAACGGCTGCCGCCGGTGAACACGCGCTCGGCGAAATTGACCGGACCGATCAAGCCATAAGGCAAATCCGGTTTTTTCACGAAATAGAAGCCGACAACGCAAAGGATCGCGCCGACGAATAAGCGCAAAAACATAAATAGGATTTTTTAATGTGTTTTCAGTCGGAATTATAGCACATTTTTTAAATAAAGCCCAAAATTCAAAGCACAAAATTCAAAATAAACTTAAAATTTAAAAATTAAAATATAAATTACCAGGGAATTTCATACTAGTTCCGTTTCAGTTCCGCATTGTTCCGATTAAAGAAATAAAAAAGCTCCACCTGTTTTGACAGATAGAGCTTATGCTTCAATTAAGCTGCGGCTCTTACCAAAGATTCCTCTGCGGCTTTCAATTCTCTGGATAGTTGCTTCATTTGCACGTAAAGATACTCGAAAAATTTCGTGGCCACCCGCTGACGCGCCCGTTTCAAAATGTGTCCGTTGGTATACATCTTGACCATTCTCGGCGTGCCGTCCTTATTAAACTCCGGCTTGCCTTTATTATCGACCTTCTGAACTTCCATCGGCTCCGGATGCTTGGCGCGGAACTTGGCCTTGTACTCGAGCAACTTCCGGCCCCAGTAGGAATCGGGACGCTTGTTGGCCTGCTCGGTTATCTGAAAGCCGGCTTGACGCACGGCGCCGATCCAATTCGCCTCTTCGCCGGCCCGGCGACGCGGAAACTGCAGCTGCGGATCGCGGTCGCCGTACTTGCCGCCTTGGCACACATGCGCTCCGCAATACGCTTTGAACTTCGCCTTGGTCGGGAAACGGTCGATCTCGCCGGCATTGGCGATAATCGTCGCGGAAATAATCAAACCGCAACCTTCGATCGGTTCAAAAATCCGTTTATAAACGTCAATCTGTTCGAGCAGTTTTTTCAGCTCCTTTTCCCGTTCCTTTTCTTCGGTCGCCATGGCTTGATAAATTTTGTCGTTCGCCTTGATTTCTTCGTAACAATCAATGATCTTGCCCTCGGGATATCGCCCTTCTTCCGACATGAAAATCTTGCCTTGCGCCCGCTGAATCAGCCGCTGGCCGCAAGCGATGCGTTCTTTCATCGCGTCAGTGCGCTCATTGAGTTTTCCTTGTAAAGACAAGGATCGGCGCTGGCGGATCTTCACTTCGGCGAAAAGCGCGAATTTGTCGCGAACGAGCAGAGCGACATTCAGAGCGTCTTTTTCCTTGTCGTCATGCACTCGGTTGTCCTTGAGCGCATGCGTAGGGAGGCTGAAGACTTTCGCGCCGATCTCTTCGCCGCGCCTTGAAAGCGCGTATGCGAGCATATCGCCGCTGCCGCCCAGAGTTATGCCGACCATATCGCCTTGGCGCAAGCCGTCGAACTTGCTCGGCACTTTGCGCGCCAAAAAGCGTTTCTTGCCTTCCCGCTTCAACAGATTATCGGGATTATTGACTTCATCTTCCTTTTTCAATTCTTTCCAGTCGATCTGATGATCGCGAAAATTTTCCAGCGATTCGCTGACATCCACTTTGCGAAATTCGATCGGAAACTCGCCTTTCAGCCAATCCAGCTCGGCGGTTTCATCTTCCAGATCGTACTTTGCCGGCTCTTTTCCTTCTTCCAAAATCACGAGCTCGGTGGGATGCGCTTCGCCCTTCGTGGTTTTCTTGACTCGGTGGCGGATTCCGATAAACCTTGTCATGCGAATTCTCCTTTCGTTCCTTCCGGAACATTTTGGTTTCGTCATTTTGCAATGACTTTGATTTTTAAATAACATTCCCTCTTCGCAATCTTGAAATATTCAAAATTACGAGGAAGGGGTGAGACAAGATAGACATCGTTTAAATTAATAAACATTCTCAGAATCGTCTCACCCGCGTGTTTTGGCGAACAAAAATGGTTTCGTCTTTACAATTAAAGACATTCCTCCTTTCGTCCGCCGTTTTGGTGAAGGGTACATTTTCCAAATCGTTTATTTACAAAATAAACTTGAGCTGCTTCGTACCCTCCTCTTGCCGCTGAAAATATTTCAACAGCAGGAGGAAGGGGTGAGACAAAAGCAATTTCGTTTAGTGTAATAAACATTTGTTATTTCGTCTCCCCCTGATTTTGGCGGACATTTTAATAATCGTCTTTTTTAAGACTCCCAACTCATCGTCCGCCGTTTTGGTGGAAGGTACTAAGTCATCATCGTTCGCCAAGAACATCAGCTCTGTCGTACCCTCCTCGCGTCGCTGAAAACATTCAACAACACGAGGAAGGGGTGAGACAGAAGTATTCTCGTTTATTTGAATAAATAAACAACATGGTGTTCGTCTCACCCGCGTATTTGGCGGACATCCCTCTAATCGTCTTTAATATTTTTTAAAGACAAGATTGAAATCGTCCGCCATTTTGGTGGAAGGTACATTTTCCAAATCGTTTATTTACAAAATAAACTTGAGCTGCTTCGTACCTTCCTCTTGCCGCTGAAAATATTTCAGAGGCAGGAGAAAGGGGTGAGACATGAAAAAGGTCGTTTAATAAACAATTGCGTCTTCGTCTCACCCGTGGGTCAAAAAAGACTCGATTTTATCGGTCTTTGATGACTTGCAAGTATAACATACTTTAATAATCCTGTCAATTTTAGCGGAAATGTATTCACCTTATTTTACCGCATTTTCGCAAATTTAATTGCTAAAATATAATAAAAAAACAACCATTTTCATGATCATTTTATATCCGTATCGCATTGTCGGATCCTGCCCTGAAATAAATTCAGGGTTTGAAGCAGGATGACAATGCTCTGTTATTCTTACTAAAGTCGATTTCATTATCTTAAATTATTTGCATTTTGCTTTTTGTATTTTGCATTTTCCCGCTTCTGCGGGACGTTGGTGCCCAGGGCGAGATTTGAACTCGCAATCCCTTGCGGGAGCTACCACCTCAAGGTAGTGTGTCTGCCAGTTTCACCACCTGGGCAGGAATAAAACTCAAAATTCAAAGCTCAAAATCCAAAATAAATTTAAAATTCAAATATCAAAATTTAAATTACATTTGATGTTCCGTATTGGTTCCGCTTAATTCCGCATTGTTCCGCGTTATTCGACTGTAATAGCTTGAACCGCGCACGCGTCTTTCGCCTGGCTGATCAGCGCTTCTTTGCCGGCAAAATCCGCCGCTTTAACCCCGGCCTTGCCATCCGACCCGATTTCAAAAACGTCCGGGCAGATCGCCGCGCAAGTACCGCAGCCGATGCAAGTTTCCTTGTTAATTACAATTTTCATATTTTGTAAGAGTTAACAACTTGATTTTTTTGAATTTTAATATTTAAGACAAATCAGTTGCGATAATGCATTCATCATGTTGTTCATAGACAAATCACGTTGATCAAGTTGAAAATCAGTGGATCATGTTGTTATCACTGACTCACTGAATATTTTTCAATCTGTTTTTTCCCACGATCACGTTTAATTTCTTCGGCTCCACTTCGACGGTTATCGGCGTTTTCATCACTTTGTAATCATCGAGCAAGACCGGCAGATACTCGAAGCTTTTGATTTCGAACCGGCCGCTCTGGATGATGCTGTCGATATTCGCGCCGGCTTCCGATTTTTTCCTGAACCAGCCAGTTCTTTTCGGCTTCGTCTTGATGACGAGCTCAAGCTTCCGGTCCTGCGCCGAGCAATGCCTCATCTTCCGCTCGAATTTTTCAAGCTCGCGCGGGAAATAAAAATTGTAGATGTCGACTTCGACGCACGCCGGCTGGGGCACGATTTTGTAATTGTCTTTCAAAACGCTGAGCCGGTCAAGGCTTTTGGTGATTTTGACGTTGGAAAAAAAATACTGGCCGCCCACCCGTCCCAAATCGAAACTCACGGTCTTGCGCGCCGCCAGCACGTCGCACGCCGCGTCTTCCAGCGGCACGCCCAGACACTCGGCCAAATTGTTGTTCTCGCCGATCGGGATGATGCCGAGCGTAATGTTGTTTTTCGCGACCGCGTCCACCACTTTCAAAAACGTCTTGTCGTTGCCAAGCAAAACCACCGTATTCACGCCGCGCTTCGCTTCATCGTTGATCAATTCGTCAATGCTTTTTAAAAGCGTGAGCCGCTCGTGCTTGCCTTGGATTTCCAGATCGAGCAGGCGCGTTTTTATTTTATCGATCGTTTTTTCGTATTTTTTGTCGCTTAAAAACGTGTCGTAGATGTAGTAATACATAATAACTCGAAAAAGCGAGTAGTTCGTAGGGAGTAGTTAGTAGTTCCTTAAAAAATTACCTTAATTACTACAACCTACTACCTACCAGCTACCAGCTACAACCTAAAGAAATTATTCTTCCTGCTCCTTGGTCACATTGAGCGGAGCGCTTTCCGTCATCGAGCACTTGCCGTTGAACACGGCGCCGGCATCGATCTTCAACACGCTGGCGCTGATGTCGCCGTTCACTTCCGCGCTCGCCGCAAGCTCCAATTTGTCCTGCACTTTGATGTTGCCTTGGACTTTGCCGGAAATGAAAGCTTCCTTGGCGCTGACATCGGCCACGATCTTGGCTTTTTCCCCGACCGTCAGATTTTTCTCCGTTTTCAGACTGCCGATCACTTCGCCTTCGACCACGATGCTGCCGTTACTGACCATGTCGCCTTCGATCTTGATGGAGTTGCCGATAACAGTGTCATCGGCGCCGGCGAATCCATTGGCGTTCTCGCGCTCTTCCGCGTTTGATTTGAACATAGATTTCTTCTTTAATTATTAAACGCCCCTCCAATGGTTTATATGTTAATCAATTATGAATACAAAGTCAACTCACAAATTGCGCGAATAAAAGCGAATTATCACGAATTAACAAAGGTAATTAATCTAAAGTCATTCGTGCGGATTAGTGAAATTCGTGCATTTCGTGAAAAGTTTTTTACATTTTATCCACGATCTCGATCCCCAGCAAATCAAGCCCCTTCTCCATCGTTTTCCGCACCGACTTAATCAATTCAACGCGAAACGTTTGAACTTCGTCTTCCGCTTTCAAAATCGGGCATTCCTGGTAGAAAGTATTGAAGCATTGCGCCAATTCAAACAAATATTTCGCGACTTTCGAAGGATCCATTTCTGCCGCCGCCTCCGTTTCCGCCTCTGTAAAATTATTCAACTTGATCAGCAGCGCTTTTTCTATGGAATTAATTTTAAAATTTTGAACTTTTAATTTTAAATTTATTTTGTGCTTTGAGCTTTGGGTTTTGAGCTTTTCCAATATGCTTTTAATCCTCGCGCATATATAAAGAAGATACGGTCCGCTGTCCCCGCTCAGGCTCACGGATTCCTGAAAATCGAAAACCATGTCAACGCCGATGCCGATTTTCAGCATCGAATACTTGACCGCGCTGAGCGCCACTTTCTCAACGATTTCACGTTCATCTTCTTTTTTGGGCTTTGAGTTTTGAGCTTTAAACTTAATTTCCATCATTATTTCAGCAACTCTCTTTTCAATTTCATTAAGAAGCCATTCTCCCGCCACCACCTGCCCGGTGCGCGAGCTCATTTTGCCGCTTTTCAATGTAATCCAGCCATATGGCAAGTGGAATTCCTTGCCAATGCTCTTCGGCAGCGTGAATTCAAGCGCTTTGAATAAAACTTTGAAATATTCGGTCTGCTCTTTGCTGACGATATGAAAAATTTTGTCCGGCCGATACTCCTTGAATTGCATTTTCGCCAAAGCCAAATCTTTCGCTTCGTAAGTGGGAAAGCCGTCGCTCGTGATGAAAACGCGGTTGTGCAAGCCGTGTTTCTCGCCTTCGAAAATCACCGCGCCTTGGCTTTTCTTGAAAACGCCTTTTTCCAAAAACTTTTCAACGATCTTTTTTCCGTCGGCAAAAGTTTCCGACTCGAAATAGAAGCGGTTAAAACGCGTTCCAAGCCGCTTGTAAATTTTATCGAAATATTCCAAACTCCATTTCCGCGTGGTTTTATAAATATCCCTGATCGTTTTGTCGCCGTCGTAAATCTTTTTGTTGAATCCGTAAATCTGTTCTCTCGCCGATTCACCTGCCGGCCGAAGCTCCTGCGAAGGCCTGTCGTTTTCATGCGCTTCCGCGCCCAAGACGTATGCGCGGCTTAAAAATTCGATTTTTTCGGTCAAATTTTTCTTTTTTGCTTCTGCATATTCTTTTTTCAATCGATCAATTCCGTACAGCGCCTTGGCAATGTGTAAACCAACGTCGCCCTGATAATTGGCGCGGATGACTTTGCTTCCAACATTTTCCAAAACGCGCGCCAGGCTTTCGCCGGTGATCGTGTTGCGCAGATGGCCGATATGGAAAATCTTGTGCGTGTTCGGCGTGGCGTATTCAATCATGATTTTTTCCCTGGCCGATTTTATTTTTCCAAAATTTTTCGCGAAAACATTTTCCGCCAGATACTTTGCGCTGACGAAAAAATTGACAAACGGTCCGGCCGTTTCGATTTTATCGATTTGTCCGGACAGAACAATGTTCTGTCCCTCCAAACGTTGGACAATTTCTTCGGCCGCTTCTTTTGGATTTTTCTTTAATTTTTTCGCCAATTCAAAACACGGCAGACTTAAATCGCCCATCGTTTCGCTCGGCGGCAATGCAAAATCGTTGGGCGTTATTTCAATGTCTAACGCTTTAGATATGATTTTCGCTAATTTATATTTTAAAATATTCATATTAATCTTCCGCATCGGTTCCGCTTTGGTTCCGCATTAGTTCTTTTCCATATTCTTTCAAGTCGTCCAGCCTGTCCGGTAATTGATCAATTCCGCCGAATTCCGGAACGATTATGCTGTGGATTTTCAACTCGGTATCCAATTTGGGCGCGATAATTTCTTCTGCGCCAATACTCTGGCAATCGTCTTCGATCAGAATGTCC
>JAZDPK010000041.1:0-24430 GCA_043797615.1 Parcubacteria group bacterium | reverse complement strand
AGATTTATGAAATGCTTAAAATCTTATACACCGAACGAACTGCTTTTGCTATATCGCGAAAAACAAAAAAACAGCCCTAGTGCTGTTTAAAACATTTGATTTCTGAATTTGCAGGTGTTCGACTTCACCCCTGCGCGCGGGCGCGAGCATCTGCAGCGATTGAACGCGGTGCGGCGCGTTGACATCCGGCGCGTTGCCAACGACGCGTTCGATTTCAATCGGATCAATCTTGCGGCGATCGGCCGGGTTTCGGAAAAAGACGAAGAGCGGGTCAAAAAGATGATAATCGCAGGAGGATAAAATGGCGACTTGGGCGATCGGAATGGAGCTGGAAATCGAGCTGATTAAAGAGAAAATCCGTTGCAACGCGAAAGTCGTTGATTATGATTCGTCCGGCGGATCGATCGTTGAAGCGGTTGACGGCGAAATGCGCAGCCGCCGGTTCAGGGAAAGAGAATATATCGTCAAGAAAGTCTTCAATGACCGGAAAAGGCCGGTGAATATCATCATCAGCAAATGGAAAAAGAAAGGAGAGCAAAATGAAAAATAAAGCGAATGAGCCTTGCGCGATCGTGAGTTATTTCGACAATGCCAGACCGATCAAGGATATCTGCGGAAGCATTTATCAATTGTCAACGGCGAAGGATTTTTCTGACGCAAATTTGATCTTTGTGGCAATGAACGCGCCGTCAATACCACATTATCATTGCGTAGCCACGGAATTTTATTATTTTCTAATCGGCAGCGGATTCCTTATCGTCCGCAATCAGGAAAGCCATGCGATCGGCAGTCACATGCTTGCGATCATTCCGCCGAATAACGCGCATTTCATTATTCCCGCGTCGGTGACAGAAGTGCTGGTGTTTTCAACGCCGGCCTGGTCGAAAAAAGATCAGATTGTCTGCGATGAAAAGGATCCGAACAACGCTGAAGTCGGATATTCGTTTTTCAGCGAAAAGTCGCTGCTGATCGATGCGATTTTGGACAATGCGGATTTAGCGTTTACAAAGGGCATGCGCCGCATGGACAAAGAAGACCTTGACCGCAAGCGCCAAGTGTTTGTTTTGCAATCCAAATTGAACAATAGAACCATTCCAGAACTCCGCGAAATATTGCGGATCAAGCGAAGGTGACAGCGCGCCAAGCGGTTCGAATATTCGGGCCGCTTTTTAATTTGTATAATTTAAATGAATCGGATATGATTGATTCGATCGAAACTATAAAGTCCCGAAGTATGTCTTTCAGACAACTTCGGGGCGCAGGAGGAAACAATGGCTTTCAAAATAGGCGATTCGATGTTCATTCAGATTTTAAAAACAAAAGAATGCTTTGATGCGAAAGTCGTGGCGCTCGATGAAAGCGGCGAAGCGATCGTCGAAGTCGCGGCTCAGGGAAAAGACAAAGGCCGGCGGTTCAAGCACGACGAATACGTCATTAAAAAGATGCCGGAGCACACGCACCGGAAAATGACATTCTGCGTCGGCGCTGGCGAATACTGACGCCGCGAGACAGAGCTGTCCGCCGATCATTTTGGCGGGCAGTTTTTTTATTCACAGGCAAAGAAAAAAAAGATATTTTGTGGTATAATATACACAGTTTAAGAGTTGATTGGTTTATTGGTTGATTATCAAGCAACTTAATACATTTACTATGCCATATGAACCGATTGAAAAACTTCGCATTTGGAAAGAAGCCCGCGAACTGGCAAATTTGATTCATCAGCTGAATAGCGAAGTAAAATTCGAGTTTGCGTTAAAAAACCAAATCGACAGATCATCACAATCGGTTTGCGACAACATCGCTGAAATGTACGGCGCTTATTACTACAAAGTTAAAATCAACGCATTGCGCATATCGAGAAAGGAGGCTTTTGAAACGATTAATCACATAGATAAATTCATAACAAGGCATTTGTGGGCGCTTTCCGCGTGCGATAGTCTGACAAAACGCTATCAAGGTTTATTAAAATCAATAAACAGTTATATCAAATATCTGAAAGAAAAAGACAAAATCAGCGATTAATAATAATGTTTTCATTCACATCGTTATCAACTAATCAACCAATAAACCGATAAACTGGTTTAACAATGTCTGAAATATTTTTACAACTAAGCGTCGTGCTCGGCATCGCCGTGGTTCTGTCGCTGATAATGAAATTGCTGCGCCAGCCGCTCATCATCGGATACGTCCTGACCGGCATTATTGTCGGACCGGCGGTTTTAAATTTGATAAATTCCGAGGGAAATTTGACTTCGTTCAGCCACATCGGCGTGGCTTTGCTGCTTTTCATCGTCGGACTCGGCCTAAAGCCGCGAATGATAAAAGAGATCGGCAAAGTGGCGGTCATCGCCGGCTTCGCGCAGATTATTATTACAACGTTTTTCGGGTTTTTAATTGCCAGAATGTTCGGTCTGGCGCCGGTCGTCTCATTCTATGTCGGCATTGCTCTCGCGTTCAGCAGCACGATCATAATTCTAAGAGTGCTTTACAATAAGCAAGAGCAAGACAGCCTTTATGGGCGCATTTCCATCGGTATTCTGCTGCTGCAGGACGCCGTGGCGTTATTGTTGTTTTTGATTCTGCCAAGCGCCGTCAAAATCGGCTCTGGCGATTTTTTGTCCGTCATCGGTCTCATGATTTTAAAAATCGTTGCCGTTTGCCTGATTGTTTACCTGCTCATCAAATTCGCTGTGCCGCGCGTTGACAAAGTGTTCGCCGACAACCGCGAGTTGTTGTTTTTGTTTTCAATCGGCGTCTGCTTCGTTTTCGCCGCGCTTTTTTACGAGCTCCAATTTTCAATGGAACTCGGAGCGTTGGCCGCCGGCGTGATGCTGTCGGTGTCGCCGAGCCAGCGCGAGATTGCGAGCAGACTGTCGTCGCTTCGCGATTTTTTCCTGATCATATTTTTCATCGTGCTCGGGGCGAATGTTTATTCGTCGGACATTGTCGCCAATTTCAAATTCATCGCGATATTCACGCTTTTCGTTCTCATCGGAGAACCGATTATCATGTTTTTTATCATGCGCTTTTTGAAATATACGATTAAAACAAGCTTGTTTACCGGCCTGATCACGGCGCAGATCAGCGAATTCTCGCTCATTCTAATCGGACTGGGCATCGGCCTTGGCCAAGTGCCGGCAAGCGTTCTCGGACCGATTACGATCGTCGGAATAATAACCATCGCGATTTCAAGTTATTTCGTGTCATACAACGCGCAAATATACAATGCGTTGCGCAAACCGCTGCGCGCGTTTTTCAGCGACAAATTTTCCCGGACGGAAATTGAGGAAAGGGCGAACGGATTCGAAGTCGTGCTTTTCGGCTGCCACCGGATGGGGTGGGGGCTGATGAAATCGATGCGCCGGTTAAAAATAAAATTTTTGGTCGTTGACCACGATCCGGAAACGATCAAAAAACTTTCGCTGAAAAAAATCCCGTGCCTTTTCGGCTCGGCCGACGACGTGTCGATGCTGGAAAGCTTGCCGTTAAAACACTGCCGCCTGATTATTTCCACGATCTCGGAAGTTGACACGAGCGGCGTTCTGATTTCGTTCATGAAAAAAATCCGCCGCAACAATGTGATTTGCGTTACCAATCATCATTACGAAGCGGAAAAGCTGTATAAGCTGGGCGCCGCTTTCGTCATCATTCCGCCGTATCTCGGCCGGCGCTTCATGGCCGATCTGTTCGCGAAGAACAGGTTGAACGCGAAAAAATATTTTCTGGAAAAGCGGAAGCACTTGGCTTATTTGAAGGAGCTGGACAAGGAAAAAGCGGCTTAAATTGCCGATTTGACTCTTTTTATCGAATATAGTATGATGATTTCATATGAGAAATCAGAATCATGAAATTCATCATCATCACGGAAATGATCAGTAAAGCTGGTTCTCATTTGACATAATAGAATAAGAACCGGCGGAAAGCCGGATTTTTTTTAAAAATAAAAATTTATTCAATGAAATGTTTGCCCAAATGTATATTCGCTTCGCGCATAACATTTGGGCGCAAAGTATTTGCTCATTGGCGGCGCCGCAAAGTTTTGCGAGCCGGCGAGCAAATACTTTGCGGTGGATGTAGCTCAGTCGGTAGAGCACTGGTCTGTGGCACCAGTGGTCGCGGGTTCAAGCCCCGTCATCCACCCCATTTTCAAAATTAAATTCGAAGTTCTAAATACTAAATTCTAAACCCCGAAGGGATCCCGTTGGGACAAGCTCAAAACTCAAAGTCCAAAATCAGTGCAGCGCAGTCGTGCCGACAGGCTGCACTGCGCTGCCAAAATAAATTTAAAATATAAAATTCCAATTACCACTGTGTGAACGGGAAAGTTGGATAGATAAAATTATTCAGAAAATTTGTCCAGCCAATCTCGTTTATCGCGTTTATCTCATAAGTTTATGAAAACAGACATACTGCAACAAGCCAAGGGCGTGCGCGATTTCGGCCCGGCGGAAAAAATCGAGCGCGACCGGATCATCGGCATTTTAAAGGATATTTTCGAATCGTTCGGCTACAATCCGATCGAAACGCCGGTTTTGGAGCGCTACGAAATGTTCGCCTCGCGCTTTGGCGCGGGCGAAGAGTCCGACGCCATGCGCGAAACGTTCAAGCTGACCGACCAGGGCGGCCGGAATTTGGTTTTGCGCACAGAATTCACCCAGCCGTTCGCCCGGTTCGTGGGCATGAATCTGCAGTTGCGTTTGCCTTTCAAGCGCTACCAGATCGGCGAAATTTTCCGCGACGGCCCGATCAGGATCGGCCGCTACCGCGAATTCTGGCAGTGCGACATCGACGTTGTGGGCATTTCCTTTCCGCTCATCGAGGCGGAAATCCTTCAGCTCATCAACGAAGTTTTCGCCAAATTGAACCTGAAAGTGGAAATAATGGTCAACAATCGCAAATTGCTTAACGGCATTTTGGATTACGCCGGCATTCCGGCCGAAGCGCAGAAATCTATTATCGTTTCAATCGACAAATTGCAGAAAATCGGCGCGGCCGGCGTAAAAGCCGAGCTCCTTGACAAGGGCATTGTCGAAAAGAAGGTTGATGCCATATTGAAAATAATATCAACCAAATGCGGCAACGCCGAAATGATTCAAAAAATGCGCGAAATCCTGGGCGACAATGATGGCATCAGGGAAATCGAGGAAACGATCAAGTATGCGATCAACAAGGATAATGTCGTGTTTTGTCCGTCATTGGCGCGCGGCCTGGCTTATTATACGGGAAACGTTTTTGAAGTTTATCTGAAAGACCGTTCCAAAATCAGTTCATCCATTTGCGCCGGCGGACGGTTCGACAACATGATTTCCGGATTTTTGCAAAGCAAGGAAGTTTATCCGGCGGTCGGCGTCAGCTTCGGACTGGAAACGATTTTCGACGCGATCAAGGCTTCGAAAACGGAAAGCGAGGAGCGCAAGAGCGTCGTCTCCGCCTACATCATTCCGTTTGGCGAAAAAGCGCTGGCCAAGGCGTTCGAGTGCGGCAAGGCGCTGCGGGAAAACGGGATAAAAACCGATATGGATTTTCTCGGCCGGAAAATTTCAAAAAACCTGGAATACGCGAACAGCTATGGCATTCCGCAAGTGGTAATCATCGGCGACGATGAGATCAATGAAAATAAGTTTACGCTTAAAGACATGAAAACCGGCGCGCAGGAGAAGTGCTCGCTTGAGGAATTAGTTGATAAATTAAAATAAACAAATGGAGAGAAATCTCCATTTTTAATATCGCGCTTGACAAGGAAACACCGGGCGTGATAATATTCAGCAAACGCGTTTTTTGACAATTAAACCATTATTCAATGAAAGGAGGGTCAGCGATGGCCGACAAGGACAAAATCGTTCTCGACGGCCATAGTTTGACCGTCGAACAAGTAGTGAGGGTGAGCCGCGGCGAGAACGGGAAAGGTTTTCCCGAAGTTGTTTTGCATGAAGACGCGGTCAGCAAACTTAAGGAAATCAGAAAGGATATCGAAGCGCTGATTCCTGACAAAGTGATGTACGGTATAAACACTGGTTGCGGCGCGAACAAGAATTCGATCATCTGCGACGAAGACCTGCAAAGCTACAATCGGAAGTTCATTCTGTCTCATGCGATCGGCGCCGGCGAACCGTTGCCCAAGGAAATCGTGCGGGCGATGATGCTTTTACGCGTCAATTCGTTCGCCGCCGGTCATTCCGGCGTCAGACTGCGGCTTTGCGAGATGCTGCTCGAGCTCCTGAACAACGACATCGTGCCGGTAATTCCGAGCAGAGGCAGCGTGGGAGCGAGCGGCGATTTGATACCGCTGGCCTATATTGGCCTCGTGCTCATGGGGCAGGAAGACGCGGAGGTTTTTTACCAAGGAAAAGTGCGGAACGCCCGTGACGTGCTGACGGAAAACAATATTCCGCAGCTGCGTTTTCAAGCCAAAGAGTCCATGTCTCTGACCAATGGCACCACGATGATGCTGGCGTTCGCGACTCTGGAGCTTTTCGACGCTTACGACCTGATCCAAGTCGCAGACCTGGCGGCGGCACTCAGCTTGGAAGCGTTGCGCGGCGAAAAAGACGCGTTTGATCCTCGAATTCAGGAAGTGCGTCCTCATCCCGGCCAGATCGCGGTTGCCGAGCATATTCGTAAATTGATCGCCGGCAGCGCAAGAACAACGCACAAGGCGCAGCAAGTGGCTTTGCACGACGATTTCGAGAAAAAGTTCAAGCATCCGCGAATTCAGGATCCGTATTCCTTCCGCTGCGTGCCGCAGGTGCACGGTTCGGCGCTTGACGAGTTGGACTCGATCAAGAAAATCATCGAATGCGAATTGAACTCGGTGACCGACAATCCGGTCGTTTTCAAAGACGATCAAGGTCGGATCGACGTGTTATTGGGCGGTAATTTTCACGGCATGTATCTGGCGCACAGACTTGATTATCTTGCAATCGCGATTCACAGTCTTGCCAACATGTCCGAACGCCGAATTTTTCGCTTGATCAACCGCGACTTAAGCTACGGATTGCCGGCGAATCTGAGCGGAAGCATGGAACCGAACAACACCGGCTTGATGTTGGAGCAGTATCTGGCCGCGGCGCTGGTTTCCGAAAACAAGATTCTTTGTCATCCGGCAAGCGTTGACAGCATCCCCACCTCCGGTATGCAGGAGGATTTCGTGAGTATGGGATCGGTGGCTGCTTTTAAAGCCGGCCAAGTGATCGGCATGGTTCGGAAAGTCCTGTCGATTGAAATTCATGTCGCCTGCCAGGGGATCAGCGTCAGCGAACCGTATCTCGGCACGGAGAATAGCAAGCTTGGAGCGGGAACGCAGAAAGTATTCGATCTGGTGCGCTCAGTCGTTTCAATGATCAAGGAAGACCGCCGTTACGATATGGATCGCGAAATGATCGAGGCATTGATCAAAAATCGCAATTTTATAAAGTTATTCGAAACCACTTAAAGGGCATTTGGTCAAACCAGTGTCCTTTTTTATTAAGTTCGATTGGCGCTTGAAATAACGCGAATAATGTGATATTATGCTTTTGCGTTTAACGTTGCATGCCGTCCTAGCTCAATGGCAGAGCAATAGTTTTGTAAACTATAGGTTCCGGGTTCGATCCCCGGGGACGGCTCCAGCCTTCGCTCGCCATGAGAGCGAGCTTCGGCTGGCTTATCAGCCATCTAAATTAATTTTAAATATCGCGGAATAAATTTATGTCACAAGACAATTTGGTCAAATTGGAATGCAAGGATTGCCGGCAAGTGAATTATTACACCAAGCGGAACAAAAAAGCGGTGAAGCAGAAGCTGGAAATGAAGAAATACTGCAAGCACTGCCGCAAGCACACGCCGCACAAAGAAATAAAGTAAATTTTAGATAAAAAAATACGCGGGTATTAGCGTGTTTTTTTATTTTTAAATGTGTCTGACCGGTTTCACGGTATAGTCCGTGAAACCGACGTTAGTTTAAATAATCATGAATATAATTCCGCTAAAAATCATTAAAATTAAAATAATGTCCGAGTTGAAATATAAAGACACGAAGCCGGTCTGCCAAAATTCCAGAATGAATAAGATTAAATACGAAACCAAGGAAGCGGCGAACAGTAAACGCAATATCTCCTTGATTAAAATTTTATTCAATGAATTCATAATTTATTTAAGATTTTTTTCAGAAAGTTATCTTTTTTGAAGGTGAACTTAATGCCTTTGACCGTTACTGAATATTTATTGTCTTTGAGCGAAGGAATGGACAGGATAAATTCAGCGGTTCTCTTGTTTATGTACGCGACGGACAAATCAAGATGCGCGTTTCCGTTTTGATCGACTTTGGAAAGCGCGTATTGCCAGCCCGGGCCGGTCTTGACGCCGAAATAGACGTCGAAGTCGTTCGGATTGTCCAGCGTTAATTTCACGTCCGCGGTTTGAAAGCGGCGCGGCATAATCATGTCAAGGTATGTTGGATCGTTAAAAACCGCTTGGCCGCAGCCGGTTTTGTCGCAAACGATTTTTTGCACGCGCGCGGAAGGATTCAATCCGGCGGTGAAATTATTCTTCGTGAAATTATAATCAATCGTTTGTTCGCCGGTAGGGGAATAATTTTTCCAGAATAAAAATATAATAAGCAAGGCGGCCAAGGCGATGAATAGCCATTTGAAAATTTTAACTAAGATTGATTTTTCCATTGTTAAATCCATAAAATATTTCTTTTTTTCGTGTCTCGCCCGGAGGACAAGCCCCGAGCTTTCTACTCCCGCACAACGAGTGCGGGGTAATATTATAATTACCCCTGACTCCTTGTCAGGGAGTATTTAATCTTATTGAGATTTCAATTGATAAAGCTGCTCGCCCTTGAAGATTTCTGAAATTTTATTCAACGTTAAATCGTATTTATTGAATTTTAAATTCAAATCCGCGATATCCTGCGCCGAAGAAGCGGAATAATAATAAAGCGGCCGGAGCGCAGCGAGCGTTTGAATCTTGGCGAAGATGTCGCCGGAATGGATCTTTGAATCTTTGATCGAATAAACCACGGAAAATTCCGGCCAGAAAATGCGGTCGGCCCAATCCGGCGCGATTAAAACGGAGTTTGCCGGAACAAGCGCTTTGACGCCGTTCAATCGCGGGCGGAAATCCGCAATGTCGTTTTTGATCTTAGCAAATCCTTCGTCTTGGTTGTAAAACACAGTGTTGAATGAAAACGCCGCAACCAAGATTAAAAAAACAACCAGGACAACATTTTTGATCGCCGATTTTTGCAAAATAAAAACTTCGCCGATTATTTTTTCGAAGAAAACATAAATCAGGGGCAACAGCATCGCAAAAATCGGCAGCCAATACCTTAAGTGCGGCGCGCCGACATTGACATACATATTCTCCGGCTGTCCTGATTGTCCCCAAGGCGAATAACTGCCATAGAAAACGATTAGATAGATTGAAACCGTTGACAACGAGCAGATGAAAGTTTTAATTTTGATGTTCAGTTCTTTCTGCTTTAATAAATAAATCAAACCAATGAGCGAAGGAATAAAATAAAACCAAAGGTATTTGATGAAAAAATTGTAAAAATGAACCGCGATGGATTTTATGTCAAAGCCGAACGGCAGGAATAAAGTTTTAATGAAATTTAAAATCGGATTGACCTGCGCCGCGCTTGATTCGAAAGCAGTGTAGCCGCTGACAAAAATATTGCGGTAAACCGAATAGTTTAACGCCAAGAGGCCGGATAAAATTACCGCCAGAATGAATAAGCATGTTAAAATTTGTTTGCAGTTATAGTTTTTTCTCTGAAATAGATAAAAAACGAGCAGAAAAAGACCGATCCAGGCGATCTCCGACGTTCGCACGGTTAAAGAAAGCCCGATAAACATGGCGGATAGGCAAATGTTTAAGAATTTATTTTTACGCAACGATTTAAACAGGAAAAGCAGCCCGGCAATTAAAAAGAAAAGGAATAAGTTCGTGTGCAGCATTGATTTGCCGGCGGTGAAAAAGAAAATCGGATTGATTAACAGCAATATGGCGGAAAAAAACGCTGTTTTTTTATTGGCAAAAATTTCCAGCACTAAATAATAAAAGAAGAGCGCGGCTAGCAGCGAAATTATCGGAGTTAAAAAAGCGACCGCATTGACGCCGATGATTTTTCCGATTAAACCGTAAATAACAAGCATGCCTAAAAAACTTTGCGGCACGAGATTGTTGCCGATAATGTTGACGCTGCGGGGCAGAATGATGTTGCCGGCGAGCTGATTGAGCGGCTCGTTAATGGAAAGGCGATTATTCGTGATGAATTGCTTGATGAAAACGAAATTCGCGGTTTCGTCGGGAGAATAGAATTTTTGGCCGGTATGCAAGCTTAAATATAGATAAGGATAAGCCAGGAGGCAGACAAAAAAAACAAGCAAGGAGATTTGCCAATGTTTTTTGAAAAATCCGATTGTAGATTTGATCGCCGTCATGCTTATAATTTAACATAATTGAGGATAAATTGAAAGAGTTTGAATTTAGACACAAATCAAATATTAAAATTCAGTCCCATAGTCCAGACCATGGGACTGCGCTAATTGCTGCTATGATGCGCATATGGTAGCAAAGATATTTAAAGTAAAAAGACCTTGATAAGGTCTTTTGTTGCGAAACAGTGTCGCATTATTTTTTTTCAAGATTCTCTTTGAGTTTGCGCAGCCAGGCTTCCTGCGGAATGTTGTGGTTGTCTTCATTCAAACTTTCGCTTTCCGCGTCGAAATGGAAATAGCCGCAAGGGCAGTCATAATCCGATTCGCCCTTGCTTAAATCGAATTCCGTGCCGCACATCGGACATTTTCCCTTGATCCGTTTCACGTGTGAAACGATCTCGAACCCGTATTCCTTGACAGTGTAAGTATTGAAGCCCATAATCGCTTCCCTCCTTTGGCTGAATGTTACATTGCGTATTATATCCTGGTTTGTGTATTTAGTCAAGGTTTAGCGGTTAAGCAATTGAAAAATCACTTCTTTTAAGCTATCATTAATGTATATGAATTTACGCTGTCCAAAGCCATTGTTGATTCTATCGATATTGTCAATTTGCTTCTTTTTTGTTTACAGCTGGACAGCGCTGACTGTGGCAATTCCTCAAACGCAATCTACCTCCGGCCAGATGATTTTCAATTGGCCGGACGAAACGGCGAGCAACTTTTTTATTCGGCAGTATATTGAAACCGGCCACTTTTTTTATAACGAGCCGTTGAACGGAATATTGCAGGGCATCGCGCATCCGCGCAGCACGAACGTGGTCGGTTCGAACATCGTGCCGACCGGATTCCTCGGCATGATAATTTTGTACGGCTGGATCGGCAAATTGGCCGGAATGGATTACATATTATTTTTAACACCGCTTTTGGCCGCACTGACGCCGCTGTTTTTTTACGGATTGATCAAGCGCATTTTCAACGAAGCGGTCGGTTTCATTTCCGCCATTCTAATGTTTGGTTTGGCATCGTTCTGGTACTACGCGAATTTATCAATGTTGTCGAACAGCGTATTTTTGTTTTTGCTCTTCGCCGGCATGTATTTTTTTAGCAAACAAAAACGTTCGAATTATATTTATTCTGTTCTAAGCGCGCTATTTCTCGGTTTCGCTTTAATAACGCGGCCGATTGAATTCATCTGGGTTGGAATTCTGGTCGTCGTGCCGTTCATTTTTTATCATCGCAAAGTTTCGTGGAAGCAGATTTTATTATTTATAATTTTCAGTTTGATTCCTCTGGCAATTCTGTTTTATTACAATAAAAGCATTTACAACGAATTTTTCACGGTCGGCTATCTGCGCATGAATACGGATCAGGCGCTTATCGACCGTTTGCCGTCTGAATTCCAGGTGAGCGGCGGCTCAACTTTAATTTCATATTTAAAATTCATTTTTGTTCCGTTTGGATTTCATCCGCGCGTCATTCTGTCGAATTTCAATAAATATTTCATTCAATTTTTAAATGTTTATTTTTGGCTGGCAATAGTTGGCGTTATCGCCTGGTCAATAAGATATTTCATTATTAAATCCGATAAAATAAAAAGTTTGGCGAAAGAACGGATCAAATTGCTGAAAACGGAAAAAGCGTATTTAATCTCCGCGATCTTGGCCGGAGCGTGGCTGGTATTCTATTACGGCAATTGGCTTTTCGTCGACCCGCTGGTTTTGAAATACAACACGATCGGCAGTTCGTACGCCCGTTATTTTTGCAGCGCGCATATTTTGATGCTGCCTCTTATCGCTTGGGTATTGTTTCAAATTTGGAAAATGAGAAGCTCTAAGATATTGCGTTATTCATTGGTAAGCATAATTCTCGTCGGTGTAACGGTTTATTCCGCGTCACTGGTCTATTTATCGCCGAAAGACGGGTTGTTCGCGCAAAAGCAGGTGCTTGAGCAGTATTACGCGCAATTCCGAAAAGTTAGCGGTTTAATCGGCAATGGCGCGCTGATTATAACTGATAGGGCTGATAAAGTGTTCTTTCCGCAAAATAAAGTCGTCGTATTTAACGGTGATTACTCGATTTTTCCGTTGTTGAATAAAATCGTCGGCAAAACGCCGGTTTACTATTTTACAATGTTGCCGGACAAAGACATTGATTACATCAATAAAACGAAATTAACGGATTTGAAAATGAAATTCAGCGAACCGCAACAGATTGACGCTCAGTTCCGGTTATTCAGGCTGGGGAAAACGATTTGATTATTCGGTAAAAATCAGGTAAAATATAATCATAAATTAGTTTCTTAAAGTAGGATATAACAACCTGATCCACTGATATGCAACGTGATCCACATGATTTGTCTTGAATATGCAGTTATGGACTAATCAGTTGATCAGTGGTAGATCACGTTGATCATGTTGTTACAACACACATTAAAATTGATTTTTATGACCCAAAAAAACATCCTTGTCCTCGGCGGCGCCGGATTTCTCGGCGGACATTTGTGCGAACGGCTGCTCCTGGCCGGCGCAAACGTAATTTGCATCGACAATTTCTCGACCAGCGGCGAAAACAACATCAACCATTTGCTGCGCCAGCCGCGGTTTGAATTCATCAAGCACGATTTGGCGGAAAAAATCGATTTGGAAGCGATTCCGGATTTAGCGAAATTCAAGGTCAATGTCTTCGGCATTCAGGAAATTTACAACTTGGCGTGCCCGACATCCGTGAAGAATTTCGAGAAGCTGAAAAAGGAAACCGTGCTCGCGAATTCAACCGTTTTGATCAACGGCCTGGAATTGGCCGTGAAATACAAAGCGAAATTCATGCATTTCTCATCGTCCGTTGTTTACGGCGAAGTGAAGCGCGGCAAATACATTGCCGAAGATTATCGCGGCGTTTCCGACATGCTTGATCCGCGGGCGTGCTACGACGAAGGCAAGCGCTACGCCGAGAGCATTGTCGACACTTACCGCGAAAAGCACAAGCTGGACACGAAAATCGTGCGCATTTTCCGCACCTACGGTCCGCGCATGCTCCTAAACGACGGCCAGATGATTCCGGATTTCATCGTTAGCGCGCTGGACAACAAAGATTTGGTGATTTTCGGCACGAATAAATTCCAAACTTCGCTTTGCTATGCGAGTGACATTATCGAAGGCTGCATCAAGCTCATGGATTCCGGTGTCAACGAGCCGGTGAATTTCGGCAATCCGGAAGTTTACAAAATTGAAGACGTTGCCGAGAAAATAATCGAACTGACCGGTTCGACATCGAAAATCGTTTTCGACGAAGCGAAACTGTTCATGCGCGAGCTGGCTTTGCCTGACATTTCCAAAGCCAAAGAAGCCATCGGCTGGTTTCCGATCGTGTCGCTGGAAGAAGGCTTGAAGAAAACCATTGATTACACCCGGGCGCACAAGGATTTGCTGATGATCAGTACGGAAGCGTAGAAAGTTGATAAAGTTTATTAAGTTAATTGAGTTTATCCGTATGGATAGCAAAAAGCAAAATTCATTGACGATTTTTGAAACGTATAATATACGCCGCATTTATGATGAGAAAAAGGAAATGTGGTATTTTTCGGTTATTGACATTATCGCCGCTTTGATTGAGCAAAAAGATCATCAATTGGCGAGAAATTATTGGAAGGTTTTGAAGCATCGGCTTATTAAGGAAGGAAGTGAAACGGTTACAAAATGTAACCGGTTGGGGCTGCTTGCCGAAGACGGTAAAACACGCTTAACGGATGTGGCTGACGTAGAGACAATGCTTCGTCTGATACAATCAGTTCCGTCCCCGAAAGCCGAGCCGATTAAATTGTGGCTTGCTCGCGTCGGATATGAAAGAATGCAAGATATGGCTGACCCGGAAAAGGCGCTGAATCGGTCGAGAGAATACTGGCAAAGAATGGGCCGAAGCCAAAAATGGATTCAGCAGAGAATGACCGGGCAGGATACGAGAAATAAATTAACAGATTATTGGAGCGAGCACGGCGTGAAGAAAGGCGATGAGTTTGCGGTTTTAACGAATATTATACATGAAGAATGGAGCGATTTGACGGTAAAAGGCCATAAAAAGCTAAAAGGGTTGAAATCGCAAAATTTGCGCGACCACATGAGCGAAGAAGAATTGATTTTTTCCGCTTTGGCCGAGCTGTCAACAAGAAAAATCGCGGAAACGGACAAGACGGAGGGCTTGAAAGAAAATATGATTCCGGCGAAGAAAGGCGGACGGATAGCGAAAGACGCGAGAACGGCGCTGGAAGATAAAATCGGCAAAAGCGTGATAACCGGCGAGAATTTTCTACCGAAAGTGAAGGGTAAAAGAAAAATAATTTGCTGATGATAAGTACGGAAGCGTAGAAAGTTGATAAAGTTTATTAAGTTGATAAAGTTGATCTATTAGACAAAAATATGGAATTTGAAAAATCATCTGATAAAATTCAGATAATTAGCAATCGGATTTCCCGCGTAGAATTGAAAACCGTGGCGGAACAGCAGTTCGGCGATATGGTCAAGGCGGTCGTTGATATTGAAAGGAAGATTATGGCCATCGGCGGCGAAATGCATGCCGACGAGGAAGCGCTATTGCTGGAAAACGGTTCAAGGCAATCTGATTTGTGGGGTATAAATATATATCCTGGCAATTTGACGGATCAGTGGATCGAATTCGATTCGATGATCAACATCAGGCCGAATCAGAAAAATCGATCGCGCGGGGTGGAAGACGCGGAAACGCGAAAGAATATCGTTGACATCGTTAATTCGCTGGTAAAATAATTATGCCGAATATTCATGAAAATTTGGCGCAAGGCCGTTGGCAAGAAATGACATTGTCCGAGCAATTGGGCAATATTGGCAGCGAGGTCGGCCGGGCGATCGCGCGTCAAAAACAAGGCGATGAAAAACAAAAAAACAATGCGCTTGATCGCGCCTTGGATTTATTCGATTTGACGTTAGATGACAAGCGTTGGCATGGCCGGATGAAAGAAATCGCCCGCTCGCGGGAAGTTTTTTGCGATGTTTTTTTCGGCGATAACGCGTATCAAGTGCCGCTCGAAAAATTGGAGAAATATTTTTTTGAATACGCGGTGGCGGCGAGATTAAAAAGGTTTTGCATATCGGTTAATTCGCATCAATTATGAATGTCTGCATCATCATCCCCGCCTATAACGAATCTGTCCGCATAAAATCGGTTTTGCGTGAAATATCGCGAACCGGTTTTGACGTTATCGTGGTTGACGACGGATCGAGCGACGATACAGCGCGGGCGGCCAGTGAATTTCCGGTTAAACTGCTTGAGCACGCGGTGAATCTTGGCCAGGGCGCGGCGCTGAAGACCGGCACGGAGCTGGCGCATCAGCTTGGATATGAAATTATCGTGCATTTCGACGGCGACGGACAGCATCGAGTGGAGGACATCGTCAGTTTGGTGGAAATATTGAAAAACGAGGACGTGGACGTGGCGCTCGGCTCGCGGTTCATGGGGCTGGAATCGAATTATTCGCTGAAAAAGAAAATCATTTTGAATCTGGCGAAAATTTTCAGCAAAAAATTCCTGCAATTGAATTTCACCGATCCGCAGAGCGGTCTGCGCGCGTTCAAAAGCAGAGTATTGCCGCAGCTAAATTGGACGGCCGACGATTTTCTGCACGCGTCGGAAATTCTAAATTTGATCATCAAAAATAAATTGAAATACAAGGAAATTCCGATTCAAGTCAATTATGATGAGCATACGTCGAATAAAAAAGTAAAACCGCGCATGAACATGGGGTGGAAGATGCTCATTGGAAAAATTTTCAGATGAGAAAGGGTTGATTGCCAAGATGATGGTTTAATCGTTGATTGTAGGGGCGAATAATTATTCGCCCGTACTTCATAAGTGATTTTTGGGCAATTAAATCTCACGAATTAATTTATTATTTTGTTAATTTTTTATTTCTATGACAATTTTTCAGATTTTAATTTTCATTTTCATCGCTTTCGTAATTTACAAAGCGATCGTTCGTCTGGTAAAAAAAGAAATTTCCAACGCGCTGTTCGGCGTCTGGCTGGTGTTTTGGCTGCTGGTCGGCCTGGTCGCCGCTTTTCCGCAAATCATCGGCTGGCTGGCGGCGTTCGTGGGCGTGGGCCGGGGAGTGGATTTGGTTATTTATGTCGCGATTTTCGTTCTGTTTTATATTTTATTCAAAATCAACGGCCGGCAGAACAAAATTGAAAAGAAAATATCGGAGATGGTCAGAAAGAACGCGATTGATAATCACAAAAACTGACAGCGTGGAAAAGATCCTTGTTGATATTCGCGGCATTTGCATGGCGGTTTATTCGCATCAACAGGCTATTCGTATATTTGTAGCATTAGCATTAAGGTTTATTCGTATAATATGAACAAGATTGGAATAGTAATAATCAACTTCACCGGCTACGCCGAACGTTTTCTAATTGAGTGCCGCGACGGTTTGCGAAAACTGACTTTTCCGAAAGAACAAATTAAAGTTTACGTTGTTGATAACGCGTCAACCGAAGAATCCAGGAAATATTTGAAAGATAATTTTCCCGAAGCGACGATTATTCCGCGCGTAGACGGCAACTACAGCGCCGCGAACAACGCCGGGCTAATGCAAGCCATGGCCGACAATTGTGATCTGTTTGTCTGTTTGAACCTTGATACGGTTGTCGCGCCGGATTGGCTGACGGAATTAGTCAGGGCGGTGAATTCGGACGCGTCAGTCGGCATCGCCCAGTCGCTGATCATGCTTTACCCGAAGGAAAAGAATGAGATCAACAGCGTTGGAAATGCGATTCATTATCTCGGTTTCGGATTCACGGAAGAATATCGCGTTTTAAATTCTAAATCCGAAACGCTAAAAACAAAACAAACGCAAAATCCAAATTTTAAAGTTCAAAACGCAAAAATAAAAGAAATTTCCGGATACGCTTCCGGTTGTTCTCTCGTTATAAAAAAAGAAGTAATTGAAGAAATCGGTTTTTACGACGAAGAATATTACATGTACCATGATGATTTGGAACTTTGCTGGCGCGCCAAATTGGCCGGCTATAAAATCGTTCTCGCGCAAAAGTCGATCGTTTGCCACAAATACGAATTCAGCCGCAGCGCGCGCATGCTTTATTATCTTGAGCGGAATCGGTATCTTAACATGTTCAATTTTTACAAGCCAGCGACGATTATCCTGCTCTTGCCGGCGATCGTCGCCGCGGATATCGCCATGATCGCGTTCGCCATTGCCAACGGCTGGTTTAAAACGAAAATGAAAACCGAGGCGTATTTTTTGAAATTAAAAACCTGGAAATATATTTTGAAAACAAGAAAAAAGATTAAAAAAAACAGGAGATTGAGAGATAGAGAGATAATGAGGTGTTTTTACGGCAAAGTGCTTTTTCAAGAGATTGACAACCCGATTTTGCGCTATTTGGGCAATCCGTTGATGGCGGCTTACTGGGCGCTTGTAAAAAAATTAATATTCTGGTAATATTCGTCTATCACAGCAAGAAATATGAGCAAAAATTTGATCAAAAACCTGATTTGGCTGGCGGCGATACTCCTTGTCGTTTTT
Source organism: Parcubacteria group bacterium (assembly GCA_043797615.1). Classification (GTDB taxonomy): domain Bacteria; phylum Patescibacteriota; class Patescibacteriia; order UBA11705; family JABHMO01; genus JAZDPK01. Next base: position 6,430 of record JAZDPK010000041.1, on the reverse strand, counting down.
ATTGTAATTTACATAAAATTATACTATCCATTGTCGCAAATGCAGCTGAAAAGCAGCTTCCGGCACGCGATTGCCACGCCGGTCGAGCATTATTATAACGCGAACGAGCTCAGTTGCGGCATCTGGTACAAGAGCGACAGCAGCGGCAAAATGACGGCCGGACGCGCAAATGACCGCGTGAAAAAATGCTTTGAGCAGGCGTTTGAAAATTGCGACCGGCATAACATCCTCCTCGTGCGGGTGAACGAGGCAGACGGCAATCAAATCGTTTATTCTCTGATCCGCATTATCAAGCCGAACGACCAGAATCAGTGCATCATTCAAAATTATTACGAGGAAGACTCGCTCGACGTCGGACAGGAGGACAGTCAGCCGCTCGGCTACATCAATACATGCACGGTTTTATCCGGCGATTACTTCAATAGCTGCGAGCCGTTTTACATGGCGGATTTGCGGAAGCAGATGGCGAAATAAATACAGTAATGGGCAACGAGCAATTTGCTTGAATTTAAAAATCCAAATGATTTGATTATTAGAATTTTAATATTGATTATTGTTTGAGTATTGGAAATTGATAATTGATTATTATTTTTATGAAAATCGCTCATATCGCATGCCATGTCCCGCCGGACGCCGGCGGCATCGGCATGGCCGCGCATTCCTATGCCGATCAGCTCTTTGAGCGCGGACACGAGGTCGCGTTTTTCGTTCCGCGGACGAAGAAGAATTCGGCCGAAGCAAAGCGCTACGCCTTGAAGCTGCTTGTCCCGTTCATGCGCATCGGCCTCGGCGCTGTCATGCCCCAGCTCTTCTGGCGGCTTTCCGGATTCGACGTCATCCATCTTCATTATCCGCTTCTCGGCAGCAGCCTCATCGTTGCCCTGCGAAAAAGGATGTTTCCGAAGGCAAAGCTCATTATCACGTATCATCAAGATTTGAATCTCCGCGGCTGGCGGAAGATTTACGAGAAGGCCGGCCGCAGGCTTTTTTTGAATTTCATTCTGGAAAGCGCGGATAAAATAATCGTCTCGTCTTTCGATTATATTGAAAATTCCCGCATTCAGAAATATTATTTCACGCATATCGGTAAATTCGCGGAAATTCCGTTCGGCGTGCCGCGCTTTTACCGGCCAATGCCGAAGGATCCGGCGCTTTTGAAAATGCACGGCCTGTCGATTGGCGACAAAGTGGTTCTGTTCGTCGGCGGCCTCGGCGCCAGCCATTATTTCAAAGGCGTGAATTATTTGATTCGCGCGATTTCGCTCATTGACGACAAATCGGTCAAGGCGCTGATCGTTGGTTCGGGCAGCCTGCTGGAAAGCTATGAAAAACAGGCGCAGGAAATGAATTTGACGGATCGCGTTAAATTCACGGGTTTTGTCGGCGCTGATATTTTGCCGAAATATTACAATTTGGGCGACATTTTCGTCTTGCCGTCGATCAATACCAACGAAGCGTTCGGCATTGTTCTTATTGAAGCAATGGCCTGCGGTAAGCCAGTTATCGCGTCCAATTTGAAAGGCGTGCGCTCGGTGGTGGATGTGGGCGTGAACGGTCTGCTGGTCGAACCGCGCAACAGCAAAGACATCGCCGACAAAATCATGTATTTCGTGAATAATCCGGGTCTGGCAACGAAATTCGGGCAAAACTGCCTGGATTCGGTCGAAAAGAAATACCGCTGGTCGCGGATCACCGACAGGCTGCTCGAGGTTTACAGTAATTTATAATTTGCAACGGCAAATTCAAAATATGATGATAGAAGCGCTGGCGCGGATTTATTCAAATATGCTAATGAGGCCGAGGACGGCGCAGATCGCAATAACGAACCGCTGCAATTTCAATTGCCCGATGTGCCAGCGGAACGATCTGAGAGTGGGGATCAAGGACATTGATCTTTTTTTGTTTGAAAAAATTTTAGCAAAGCTTGACGGCGTCAAGAATGTCGTTTTAACCGGCTGGGGCGAGCCTTTTCTCCATCCTGATTTATTTAGAATGATCAAGCTCTGCAAGGCAAACGGCATGAATGCCAGGTTGACGACGAACGGGTCGATATTGACCGATGAAAAAATTTCCGCGCTGCTCGAAAGCGGCCTGGACGCGATCGCCTTTTCCATTGAAAGAATCGCTGAAAAAAAAGAATCGATCGGTCACGCGGCTGGCGGACAGGTTAGCGCCGTTGAAAAATTGATCGATGCCAGGAAGAAGGCGAAAAGTTTGTTAAAAATTTATATCCAATCGGTGTTCGGCGCGGAGAACGAGAGCGACATTCTGGAAATCGTTGATTTTGCGGTTGAAAAGGGGATAGACCGCGTGCGACTGACGCGGTTGGACGTGCGCTTCCATGATTACAGTCGTCCGGATTTAAAGGCGGAAAAGGCGATAATAAAAAAGATCGAGCGAAAAATCAAAGGAACGAGGATCGGATTGGATTTTCTGCCGCACGCCGCGCTCGACGGTTTCGCCCGCCAGGTTTTTAAAATGACAATGCCGCTTCTTGGCAGCGCGAAATATTGCTTGCGGCTGCTTGGCGACGTTTACATCAACGAAGACGCGAAAGTGACGCCTTGCTGCGCGTTGCCGAATCTGGTGATGGGCGATATTCAAAATGAAGAACTTGGCGCCATCTGGCACGGCGAAAAGTTCAAGGAATTCCGGAAAAATCAACGGAAATATTGCGGCAAGTGCGATATTTTATCTCTAGAAAGAAGGGGGTGACGATGGCGTAAAAAGGAAAGAGAACTAATGAATAAAGAGGGCTTAAGAAGGCTAAAGAGGATAGTCTTGAATAATTAGTCTCGCATATCTTCTTGAGCCATCTTTGCCTTCTTCTGCCTTATTCGCCCTCATTAGCCTCGTATTGCCCCTTCTTAATTTATGAAAATCTGCATAATCTCCAATTTTTACAAGCCGCATTCAATCGGCGGGGCGGAGCGGGTGGCCGAAGCGACGGCCGAAGAATTCGCGCGCCTTGGTCATCGCGTTTTTGTTATAACGACTCAATCGGAGCGCGGATCAACGCTTGAAAATCAAAGCGGCGTGAAAGTTTATCGTTTTCATCAAACAAACATATGCCGTTATTCCGATTTGAAAAAACACAATATTTTTTTCAAGATGTTCTGGCATTTTTTTAATGAGTTCAATATCGGCGCATATTTTAAAGTAAAAAAGATTTTAATCGCGGATAAACCCGATGCGATTATCACTCACAATTTAATGGGTATGGGATTTACCGTGCCGGCCGCAATTCGGAATTTAAAAATCAAGCATATTCACGTTGTCCATGATGTTCAGCTGGCTTCGATCGGCATTATTGTCAAAAGCAAAGAAAATAGTTTCTTGGTAAATGGTTCTCTGGTAAAAATTTACAGACTGATCAATCGCTGGCTGTTCAGCTCGCCGGCAATTGTGGTTTCGCCGTCAGAATGGCTGATGAAATTCTACGACAAACGCGGATTTTTCAAAAATTCAAAACGGATTGTCTTGCAAAATCCGCTGACTAATCCGTTTGACAGCGCGAAGACGCCGAAAAAAACAAAAACGGGAAATTTTTTGTGTATTAACCAATTGGAAAGGCACAAAGGGATTGAATGGCTGGTTGATTTTTGGCGAAAAAATAATATTAAAAATGAATTGCTGATCTGCGGCAAAGGCTCGCTGCTAAATAACGAGAAATTCATTAAAGAATTGCCGAGTTCAGTGAAAATAATTGAAACAATGTCGGCCGATGAACAGCAAATAACGTTTGTAAACTATGATTTTTTCATCATGCCGTCGCTCTGCTATGAAAATTCGCCTACCGTGATTCCTCTGGCTTATCAGAACGGAACGCCGGTCATTGTTTCCGATATCGGCGGCAGCGTAGAGCTGGTTGAAAACGGAAAAACCGGTTTTACGTTTTTGCCCGGCGATAATTCGTCGTTTTTAGCGGCGTTGAATAAAGCGATCGGCTTATCAAATGAAAAATATGCGGAAATGAGCAGGGCGTGTTTGGAAAGATCAAAATCGCTTATTGTGGATAACTATGTCAAAAAACTAATTGATATGGTGTTTTGATGTTGACCAGGATATTGGCGGACGTTATAATATGATCATATGCTGGATATAAACGACATAAAACAAATTAATGACGCGATGCGTTCCGTATTGCATGAAGAAATGGGAAAAGCTTCGGTGACGGTCCGGGAAGAGTTTGAATATTTGAAAAAGAAACTGACTGCGCTCGAAGAGACCCAAGAGCATCATTTGAGAACGACGGAAAGAATCAAAAAGATGTTGGAAGAAGATTTGAAAGCGGTAATGAGCGACGCGGAAAAAGCGCATGAGCGAATTGTTGTTTTGGAAAATAAGATTCAAAGTTTAATGCCCGCGAACATAAAGCAGACATTATGAAGCGTTTTGAATTTGAAATTAAAACCTGGACAAATGACATTGCCGATTTGAAGAATGATTTGGATTTTGCCAAACTCTTGGCGCAATCCGACGTGCGTCGAGCGAGAAACTTGATCGACAAAATCAATTCGGCGATTTTTCGGCTTGAAATTGACGTTGCGAAAGCGCACATAGAGTTTAAACGAAATTATGTCGTTGCATGATTATAAAGCCAAGCGCCGTTTCAATAAAACAGCCGAACCGCGGGGCAAATTAGAAAAAAGCGCGCCAGGTGATTTATTATTCGTCGTGCAAGAACATCACGCGTCCCACTTGCATTTTGATTTACGGCTGGAATGGAAAGGCGTTTTAATGTCTTGGGCGATACCAAAAGAACCAAAAAATGACGTCGTCAAACGTCTGGCCGTTCACGTGGAAGATCATCCGGTGGAATACGCCAAATTCGAAGGCGAAATTCCGCAAGGCGAATACGGCGGCGGCACGGTGAAGATTTGGGATAAAGGAATTTGGATTCCGGAAAGCGTTGGCGACGATAAGATTGTTTTCGAATTGAAAGGCGATAAATTAAACGGTAAATTCGTTCTGGTGAAATTTAAAAATAAAAAGAATAATTGGCTATTCTTTAAGTTGAAATAAGTCTTTAAGTGTGTTATCCTAAATTCGATTTATATTTGCATTTTGAGTTTTGAACTTTGCGTTTTGATTTTAAAACATGGGGGCGTAGTGTTTAACGGTAGCACAATGGTCTCCAAAACCATTAGACTAGGTTCAAATCCTAGCGCCCCTGCCAGTAAAAAATAATTTTAAAAAATAAGAAAACCCACTACTGTCGCAGTAATGGGTTTGAATTCGCTATAGAATCTAATTTTCGATAAGTGATTCAAAAGATCCATGTTAACTTCTTTGAGTTTGATCACCAAATCTGGATCAATAGAAAAATCAGCGATTACCAATGTTCCGTTTTTTAAATCAACATCGAATTCATACGGCGACAACAAGGATCGTTCGGAAGATTCATTCAGAATGTCGCTGGCGTTGTTGAGCATGTTTGTGCCAAAATCATATGCGCTGCTCCGTGGAAATTCCACTCCGGCCGGCTTGGTGAACAATTTCGTTTCATCCAAAAGCCAGCAAAGCATTTGCTTCGACAATTTATCGCCTCTGTCCGACTCGGAAATCTTGTTTTTCAATTCGTCGATTCGCTTGTCCGCAGATTCATCCGGCCGCGATTCAGACTGCTTCGCGTTTGTCAGCGCTTCGGCAACGGCTTTTTTAATTGCCAGCTCTTTCTGATGTTCAATGATGATTTTCAACGGAGCGGGCAACTCAATATAAACTGAATCGTTGAACGGATGAGGGGCCGGACGAATGCTTTCATTGCAAAAATAGAATTTCACTTTATCATCATTCAGTAAAAACGGATATAATTCACCGGTGCCGCTTTGAATGTTGTATGCGCCGGTAAAATAGATTGTCCATTTGTCCGTAATTTTAAAATCAGAACCCGATTTCAAATCCCATATTTTTTTTGCATCATTGAGATTTAAGCCATGAATAAAAAATCCGGCAATTTTTACAGTTTCATGCGAATCGGTGGTTGTAAAAATGATTTGCGCGTCTACCACGACTTGTTTTTTATCAATCAATAAAGTTAGTTCCACGGAATTAAAATTGATGATGACATTTGTGAGAAACGCATACTGTCTTGGTCCGTTCACGATTTCAATTTTGCGACTGTCTTTTTCCTTGGTTGTCATAAGACACCTCTTCCTTGTCAACGAACAATGCCTGAAACGAGCAGGCACACTCCTTATCAACCGGCACAAACCGGCTGACGACCCGGCCACAAGACCGGGAAATTGTTTTTACTTTACTGTAAATTTTTGTTAAAGTCAAGCTTGTGTACAAGATGAGTACATAGGTAACACTTTGGAAAATTCTATCGGAGTTTGGTAATTCAACGATTCGTGCGGCCGGACAAAATTGTATTCAATCAGCCATTCGGTTAATTTTCGGTTGAAAATTATCGGGTCGGAATAGA
>JAZDPK010000025.1:0-36391 GCA_043797615.1 Parcubacteria group bacterium | reverse complement strand
GATTTGCGCGTCCGGGCTTTGCGGAATTCTTTCGCCGGAAAGATTTTGCGCAGCCTTGACCGCCCGCCGCGTTTCCGGCGCGTTGTGCAGATCGTATTTCTTCTTCAGAAAATCGGAGTGTTCGAATTTTGGCATATTATTGAAATAATATTATAAAGACGGCTTATGTCTTTAATTTATTAAATTCCGCGCTTTTTGTCAACCTCTTTTCTCAAGTACGCTTCGATCACTTCCGTCAGATCACCATCCAAAACCTTGTCAACGTCCGACGTTTCAAATCCGGTACGGTGGTCTTTCACCATTTTGTACGGCTGCAGCACGTACGAGCGCGCCTGGTTGCCCCACGCCGCTTCCGTATATTCGCCGCGCAAGCGAAGGCGCTCTTCCTCGACTTCGGTTTCGTAATATTTTTGCAATTTTGATTTTAAAATCTTCAAAGCAGTTTCCCTGTTCTGCGCTTGCGAACGTTCGTTCTGGCAGGAAACAACGATGTTTGTCAGCAAATGAGTGATGCGCACGGCCGAATCAGTGGTGTTGACGCTTTGGCCGCCATGCCCGCCGGCGCGGAAGACGTCGACGCGCAAATCCTCCGGCTTGATTTCTATTTCCGAAACTTCATCGAGCAGAGGCAGGATTTCCACCAAGGCGAACGAGGTGTGGCGCATCTTCTCCGCGTCAAACGGCGAAATGCGAACCAAGCGGTGCACCCCGCTTTCCGATTTCAAATTGCCGTAGCTTTGGCGGCCGAGCACTTCGAACAAAACGCTTTTGATGCCGGCTTCGCTTCCAGCGGATAAGCTGACAATCTTCGTCTGCCAGCCTTTTTTTTCGCAGAATCTTAAATACATCCGCAGCAGCATTTCCGCCCAATCCTGCGCGTCCGTGCCGCCGGCGCCGGCGTGAATCGCCACGATCGTATCGCTCGCGTCGTATTTGCCTTGGAACATCAGATCGAATTCCATTTTACTGAAACGGTCTTCCAAAATTTTAAATTGTTTATCCGCTTCTTGACGCAAATCAACGGACTGATCATCCTTATCTATTTCGCTTATTTCCAATAAGTCATTTATTTCTTTGCGCATTTTTTCCCAATCGCCTATTTCCTTTTCCGTTTCGCTGGCGCTTTGGCTGGTTTTTTTCGCTTCATCCTGGTTTTGCCAAAATTCCGGTCTGCTCATTTTTTCCTGCAATTCGATGAGCGCCGATCTTTTTTTATCAATGCCAATGATCGGCCTTGCTTTGTCAAAGCGGCTTTTCAGTTCTTTGATTCGGTTGATGATGTCTTGCATAAAAAATTGCGAGCCTGCCTGCCGACCGTGCTCCGCCATAGCGGCTACGCGACGGCGAGCAGGCGGGTAAAGCGAAGCAATCTACAGTGCTAAATAAAATTATTTCCTTTCTTCCAATTTTACTTTTAACGACTCTTCCTTATCCTCATGAAAAACTTTCAATTGGATTTCGTCGCCCGGCTTGTATTTCGCGATTTCATTGACAAGCAAATGACCGGAATCGATCTTCTGGCCGTTGACTTCGAGAATAATGTCATTCGCTTCGATGCCGGCCTTGTCCGCCGGGCCGCCGGCCGAAACCGCAAAATCGCCCGCAGCCGAACCGCGGACAACGAGCGCGCCGTAATCGTATTTTAGTTTGTTCTCGGCGGCGAAATCAGAATCGATCTGCACATAGCGCACGCCCAGCCACGGCCTGATAATTTTTCCCGACTGCTTGACGCTCGCAATGGCGGTTTTCACCTGATTGATCGGAATGGCGAAGCCGATGGACTGGCCGCTGCTGTTGATGGCGGTATTGATGCCGATCACCTGGCCGGAAAGATTCAAAAGCGGTCCGCCGGAATTGCCCGGATTGATCGCCGCGTCGGTCTGAATCGCTCCGTCAATTATTTCCGAAGATCCGGCGGCGTCGCCCGCCGTGATGCGCCGGCTAAGGCCGCTGATCACGCCGCGCGTCACCGTATTCTGATATTCGCTGAGGGTGTTGCCGATCGCGATCACGGTTTGGCCAATTTCTATTTTATCTGAATCGCCGAGCTCGGCCACCGGCAAATTCTGCGCATCGATTTTCAGGACGGCGATATCGTAAACCGCGTCGCGCGCCAGGACTTTCGCCTCGTATTTTTTTTCGTCGTTGAAAACCACGGCATAATCGGCCGCCTCATCCTCGACAACATGGCGGTTCGTCAAAATCAAACCGTCGCTGCCGATGACAAAGCCGGTGCCCGCGCCCACGACTTGCTTTTTCGACGATCCGCCGGCAGGCGGCGCCGGCATGAGCGGCTGGCGGAAATTGAACCCCCACAGGCCGAACGGATCAGGGCCGGTGAAATTGTACGCGTTCGCGCTGACGGTTTTTGAAACGACCACGCTGACCACCGACGGAGAAACTTTCTTCACCGCCGCGATGGTGGAGGAATCTTCGTCAAACGCGGCCGGCTCGATTATTCCCGAATTCAAGAATTGATTGCCCCAGATTGTTTTCTCAAGCTGCGGCCGGAGGAAAAACGAGCCCAGGACGCCGCCAAACGCGCCGACGACCAGGCTGATGATCACTATGGCGGCCAATTCGCCGCGGAGTTTTTTGTCCAACATAAATTCAATTCACGAATAATGCGAATGCGCACGAATTATCACGAATGACTTTTGATATTTAATCTTATGTAATTCGTGTTGATTTGCGTTTATTCGTGTTATTAGTGATTTGTTATTATTATACCAATTTTACGCAGATAATAAAATACCGTCCGCGTGAACAGTATTTACTTTGCCAAACTCACTTTATGAAGCTGCCGATTATTTCGTCCGGCAATTTGAAAGGCGTGCCAGGCGCCGCGACCGAATCGGTCAGCCCTTTGTAAATGCCGAACACCTCGCGCAGAAACGGCACGGCCAGCGCGATCGCCAGGACCAGCGGCACAACGATGATTAAAAATTTGAGGATATTGAAAATCCGCGACCAGTAAATATGTCGCTCGATTTTCTCGATTTTCTTGTGGATCTCTTTGCTGTATTCGAGATTTTTTTGGAGCAAATTTTGAAGATCGTCCATAAAATTGGATATTGGTTATTAGAGATTGGATATAAAAATTAGAAAAACATTACGACTGGATTGCCAAATAATTTAATTGCCGTCCTCTGAACATAAAGACACTTTAATATTTCGCTTTGATTTTAAAAAATAAGGTTGCGGCGTGAATCTATCGGACAAATCCTCTTTTTCTATTTGTTCAAGCATCTCAAATTCCACTTTTGAAAAAAAATTCGCTTTTATATTGTCTAATCTTTTTTTCACAATTTTAATCGCCTGCTCCGATTGATCTATTCCAATCCATTTGCGATTCAATTCTTGCGCCGCCAAAAGAGTTGTTCCGGAACCGCAAAAACAATCCAGCACCAAATCGCCTTTATTTGATGACGCGTTTAGAATGAACTTCAATAAATCCAAACTTTTTTCAGTCGGATAATTCGGATATTGAGGATCCTTGAACTCCCATATGTCTTGCGTTTTTTTCCCGTCTTTCTCATCAAAAAATATTTTTTTTCGCGGAACTCCGTTTAATGACCACTCAATCAGACCGGCTCTATCCCATTCTTCCAATAACGCCGGCTCGCTGCGCCAATGACGACCTTTCGGCGGCTTTATTCCTTTCCATTCTTTTCCTGTATTTCCATTTGCCGTTTCTCCCGGCGCATGCAACGGTATTGTAGTATAAGCTCTCCCATCCTTATCAATTTTCTTAAATAAACGCGCTTCATCTTTTTCCGTATATTGAACCCGAGGATCATTCCAAATGGGGTTCTCCGACTTGGAATAAAAAAGTATTAAATCTTTCACATTGCCATATGCTTTGCGATTAAAATTCTTTGGATTGCATTTAATGCGCGCAATATCGTTGCGGAAATTTTTACGCCCGAAAACCTCATCCATAATCAACTTAACATAATGACCGATTTTGTAATCGATATGAAGATAAATAGATCCGGTTTCCGACAGCAATTCTCGCAAAAAAATCAAACGTTCTCGCAAAAACTCCAAAAATTCGGCTCCGATAATCTTATCGCTGTACGCGATTTCATCTTCATTGCAGCTGCTGATCGTACTCGCTCTGTCCGCGCCGATTTTAAAATTTCCGTTCGTGGCAAACGGCGGATCGATGTATATTAAATCAATTTTACCCGAATATTCATCAAGTAAAGTCTTTAATATTGGAAGATTATCTCCGTGAATCAACTTATTCGCCGCATTCTTTCCGAAAACCGTTTTCAATCTCGAATTTACTGTTTGAGAGATGATATCTTCTTCCGTTTTTTTGTTTTCGTATGAAATTATCATATTTAAAGTTGATAAAGGAATTCACGCAAAACCAATGCGCTCATGATATTTTCATTTTTCAGCTTTCCGGTTAAATCTTTATGCATCTTATTTCTTCCTTTAATATAAAGCACGCCGTCAAGAATGGCGATTTTTGTCGCTTCTACGCCTTTTGCTTTTACCGTTGAGATTGCATCGTTAAATTGCGCGTTTTGATGCCCGCCAAAATCCGTCAAGAATTTTGCTTCTCCGATTACGTATTTTCCGTTAAAACGACCGATAAAATCAAGACCTTTGTTATGCTTATAATTAAAATTTTTCTTTGCAAAAGCCATCATTTCAGCATCGCTGGCATCCAAAATTGAATTCTTTTTGGTCTTTAGAAATTCATCCATTTTTACAGGAGCAATTCCCAAAGATTTATTATTGACCCAGCGTTTAAAAAGAGGGCCGATCTGCCGATTTGTTTCTTTAGGCTCAGAGGAACGGGAAAACAGCTCATCAAGCCCCATTTCATACAGACGACCGCACAATCGATCAACCGTAGCCGGATTTCGTTTTAAGGAAGCTTTGTCGCGTTTTAAATATGCGACATACGAATCTTTAATCGGAAACAATTCTAACTTCAAAAGATTTTCAAGAAGCACGGCATTATCGCGTTTTTTAAACGCTTTTTCTATATTCTTCCATAATCCGCCGTCAAGATCCCTGATCCCCTCGGGAATCGTGGGGTAAACATGAAAAAGATCATCCAAATAACTCCTTTGATTAGCATATTCGATGCTTAATTGTATCCAATGATTCATATAATTTTAAAATAATTATCTCACCCGGCAAATTTCAAACAACCCCCTGACCTCCTGAATTATATCGTTCAATTCTTTTTTCGTATACGTTTTCGCCGTTTTGAATTCGTCGCTCATCATTTTTTTCGCCGGCTTGAATTGCTGGATGAAATATTTATCCGCGCCTTCGATTTGGCGCGCCATTTCCAGAATGTCTTCGCGGCTGTGCAGCAAAGGCAAAACCGTTGAACGGAATTCGTAATCAATCAATCCTTGTTTCAACAGGTCGACGCTTTTTTTTATTTGCGCGATGTCGCATGCCCGGCTGACGATCGTTTCGTATTTTTTCCACGGCGCTTTGACATCCATGGCGACATAATCGATCAAACGGTCTTTAATCAATTGTTCAATCAGGCGCGGCTTTGCGCCGTTGGTGTCTAATTTCACCAAATAACCAAGCCTCTTTATTTTTTTCACGAACGGAATCAGGTCGGACTGGGCAGTGGGCTCGCCGCCGCTGATGCACACGCCGTCGAGCAATTTTTTACGCTTTTTCAGAAAATCAAAAACATCGGCCTGCGGAATAACGCGGCTGATGCCTTTCACGATTTCCGGATTATGACAAAAAGAGCAGCGGAAATTGCACCCGATCGTGAATATTGTCGCCGCTATCTTGTCCGGATAATCGATCAGAGTCGTCTTTTGCAGTCCGCCGATCAGCATATTTTAAACGAAAAAACTGAAAAACGAAAAAACGGATGAACTATCTTAGCTATTAACTCACTATTTTTTTCAAACCTTCTATTTCCGACTCAAGAGTTTCTGTGACTTTTTTAGACATTTGTTCAGAAACTTTCTGTTTACAAATCAACAAATCCCCATGCCATAAATCCGCAAGCGCTTTATTCGGCGCAATTTCACCAGATTCGACTTGTTTTTTAACATTAAGTATTGAATTCCTTAGCCGTGTCTCATCTAACACAATAACTCTAATAAAAGGCAACGCAATAGCGACAACCTGTTCATTATCTTTATATAAACGAAGTTCGTCAAGATATTTATCAGCTATGGCGATAACGGATTCCTTTGTCGCTTCTTTTTCTTGATTCGGCAAATTAAGGCCTCCTTCAATTTTTTCTGACATAATTTATTTTTAATATTTAGATTTTGAACCCTGTTTAGGATTTAGGATTTAGGATTTAGGATTTAGGATTTAGGATTTAGGATTTAGGATTTAGGATTTAGGATTTAGGATTTAGGATTTAGGATTTAGGATTTAGGATTTAGAATTTAGAGTTTAGAATTTAATTTTATTTATTCTCCTGCCAGGTCTGATTAAAAACCTTCCGGTCGCCGAACTCGGATTTCTTGCCGGCATTCCAGCGCTGGACCGGGCTTAAATAGCCGACAACGCGGGAATATACCTCGCATTTTTGACGCTGCATTTCTTTCGATGCCATAAGGTTTTTATTTTTTAACGCGGTGATTTATTAATGACATTATACACCTTTGAAAGGCTGTCAACAAATTCAGCTGTGCATTGCCTGCGAAACGATAAAAAACGGATTTATAAACAACACGGACAATTTTATCATACGCAAATAATATTACTTCGGAAGTACGGGCGAATAATTATTCGCCCCTACATAACAAACAAATTTTTAAAATTACAACGGCAGACTCTCCTGCTTTTCCTCGACCGCACCGCCGCTCACATATCCCATTTCCTCGTCGCAGGTCGGGCAATACTCGTGCTCGCCTTCGATATAGCCATGGAGCGGGCAGACGCTGAACGTCGGCGTAATCGTGAAATAAGGCAGACGGAAATTCTCGGCGATCTTGCGCACCAGCACTTTCGTGCTCTGGACCGAAGGCAGCCGCTCGCCCACAAAGCCGTGCAGCACCGTGCCGCCGGTATAGCGCGTCTGCAAATCGTCCTGCAGGCGCAAAGCTTCGAAAATATCGTCGGTGTAATTGACCGGCAGATGCGTGGAGTTGGTGTAATACGGCGCCGCTTTGCTGTTCCTGACCGCTTCTTCGTTCGCCACGATGATTTCCGGGAATTTGGCCTTGTCGATTTTCGCGAAGCGATAGCCCGTGCCCTCGGCCGGCGTCGCTTCCAAATTGAAAAGATGGTTTGTCTCATTCTGGTAATCCATCAGCCGCTCGCGCATGAAGTCGAGGATCTGGCGGGCGAATTTGTGGCCTTCCGGCGACGCGATGTTCGCTTTGAGCAAATTAAGGCAGGCTTCATTCGCGCCGTTGATGCCGATGGTATTGAAGTGGTTTTTCCAGTATTCACCGAATCTCTCCTTTACGCTGTTCAAATAGTAGCGGGAATAAGGATACAAGCCGCCCTCGGTGAATTTTTCCAAAGCTTGGCGCTTGATGAGCAGGCTCTCTTTGGCCAAATCCATTAGTTCGGCCAGCTTTTCAAAAAATTCTTCTTTGTCTTTTGAAATAAATCCGAGCCGCGCCAGATTGATCGTCACCACGCCGAGCGAACCGGTCAGCGGATTGGCGCCGAACAGACTGCCCCCGCGGCGCCGGAGTTCCCTGTTGTCCAAGCGCAAACGGCAATTGTGGGTTAAAATGCCGGTGGTGCCGACCGTGAAAACCGGCGCGCCTTTTTCCACTTCAAAACAATATGCCGCGCTGTTTGAAATCGATTTTATTTCTTTGATGCGCACCCATAATTTATCTTTGTTTTTAAACCAAATCTTGCCGTATTTTTGCCGATTCAATTGATAAACCAAGACCGCATAATTCGGTTCTTTGCCGAAACGGCCGTCTCGATCGTCTTTGTAAACGCTAGTCGTCGTGCCGAGCGTCGCCGCCAACATGTTCAGCGATTCGACCATTTTTACCGACGAAGTGTAAATACGATGGCGGTTTCCGCCGTCCGTGGCGTAATGTCCGGCCAAAACGGCTTTTCGAAATTCTGTGCTCGCGATAAACAGTTTAGCGGAATAATGCTTATTCCTTTCTTTCCCTTCCACGAAATCGCGGCACAAACCGACCGCCGCTTTGGAAAATATTTTCAGCGTGACCAACTTTGTTTTATCGTCTTTAACGACCTTGCTCGAGCCGGCGAAATGTTTCTTCGCGATTTTTTCCAATTTGACGATCACTTCTTTTTTAAAATGATCTTCCAATGAAAATACCACCGCCGTGTCTTTATCGAACGAGCCGTCGCCGGCATACGCGCCGACAAAATAGCCGAGTTCCGCGTTGCCGCCGGATCCTTCAAAAGCGTTCAGCGAATAAGGCAAATACGTTTCATTGTTCAATTCGCTTCCTTTTAAGATCAATTCTTTGCCTCCTTGCATCGTGAAATTCAAATGCGCTTCGGACATTTTTATTTCCTGGCCGTTTTCCAGCGTCACCTTCAGCATTTTCTGATTGTTGAATTTATTGAATTTTCCTTTGACGAATTTACCCGCGCTGTAAATTTCATAAACGTCTTGCTTGCCGTTGCCTTCGTAAATATTCCTGATTTCCGAATATTCCACGCCTCGGCCGCGGGACGATTTGATCAGGACTTTTTCATCGCCGGCCAGCGGGCACATGCTCCGGCTGTCTTCCGGCTTCATGTCGCTGTTCACGAAATTGGAAAAATAAGGGATGCCGTATTTCGCGGTCATGTCCATTATTTTATCGATGATCGGCGCGTCCCAATCCCATTCTTTTGTAACGTTGTAAGTCGGAATCGGCCAGCTGAGCACGCGGCCTTTCTTGTCGCCCTCGGTCATCACTTCGATGAACGCTTGATTGAACATGTCCATTTCCTTTTGAAATTCGCCGTAAACTTCCTTTTGCGGCAGGCCGCCCACGATCGCCGGCTCGTTCGCCAAAGTGCTCGGGACGAACAAATCCATGGTCACATTGGTAAAAGGACAATTGCCGGTAATGAAAACTTTGCCGTTTCTTCTGGCGATCACGGTTTGATTATCCGTGCTCGGGCACCAGATTGTGCCGTTATAATCGACTTTAACTGTTCGGGCGATATAGGTTTCGCTGTGCTTGACCAAGCGCAAAATATAAATAAGTTTCTTGCCGATTGTCGGCTTTCTGACCAAAACCGTGAATCCATAGCCGGCGTTCACCGCGATTTGCTGCAATCCGTCCAGAATCTCCAGGCGCGTGGTCGCGATTTTGCATTTTTCCGTTCCATCGGCCTTCAAATACGTTTCCAAAAATAATTTCGATTGCCGCCCGCTCATTTCCAAAAATTTGGCCGGAATAAAATCCACGCGATCATTGGCGCCGAATATCTTGTGTATTTGTCTGGAAGATTCCGCGGTCAGCCTGATCATTTTCACCGAATCGCCCAAGGCCGGAGTTGAATCGCGCTCGGCGTATTGCAGTCTGAATTTTTTCAGCAAATCGATGATTTCATCGTATTTCGTCTTGTTCTTGATTGCCGATTGGTAAATAGTTACGCGCCGGCAATGCCGATGGCTCGTATAATGCTCGACCGTGCCTTCGGCGATAATCCAGCATGCGAGTTTGATTTCCGCGTCGCTGAGTTTAACATCGGGCCGCGCGTTTTTGCCGGCGATCGGAATAATAAACGGCGATTTCATTTTCACGATGTCTTCTATCGGCTCCAAAACGAATTCTTCGCTTTGAAATTTTTTTCGCACTACTCTGTGGCTCGGCGAAATCAGCTGGTCTTGAATTCGATTTTTCAAATTATACATTATCCCTTCATAATGGCGGGAAAATAATTTTTTAACCGGTTTATTTTCGATTTTTCCGTTTTTAACGTTATATGTTTTAATCAAATCGCCTTTTTTCAAATCATCGCATCCGCGCCAGCCGCCGGGCGTCAGAATTTCCGTATCTTCCGACAAACATTGGAATCCCACCCGCGTCGGCACGTTCATATTGAACAAAAACATCTGCACGTTTTGCTTTACCTGCTCGTAATTCAAATTGTCGTAGCGAATGAACGGCGCGATGAGCGTGTCAAAACTGGAAATCGCCTGGGCGCCGGCCGCTTCGCCCTGCAAAGTGTAGAAAAAATTAAAAAGCTGACTCATGGCCGTGACCATGTGCTTCGGCGCTTTGCTTTCCACCTTGCCGCGCACGCCGGAAAAACCACGCAATAACAGATCTTTCAAATCCCAGCCGCAGCAATACGGCCCTAAAATCTGCAGATCATGGATGTGGAAATCGCCGCTCACATGGCGGTCGCGGATGTTCGGCGGATAAATTTTATTAAGCCAATAGTTGGCGCTGACCGTGGAGGCGACGTAATTGTTCAAGCCCTGCAGGGAATAATCCATGTTGCTGTTTTCCCTCACGCGCCAGTCCATCTGCTTCAAGTATCCTTCCATGAGTTCGTCGGAATTGACCATTGTCCGGAGCTCGCGCATTTTGTTGCGCTGGTCGCGATAAATAATAAACGCTTTACCTACTTTCAACAATTTATTGTCCAATAATACCGTTTCCACGATGTCCTGGATTTCCTCGACGCATGGGATCGAGCGCTCCTGGAATTTCTTATTCAGGATTTCAATCACCTGGTCGGCCAGTTCGTCGGCTTTCTCCTTGTCCGGCTCGCTTACCGCGCGCATGGCTTTGAAAATCGCCAGAGCAATCTTGTCTGCCTCAAAATCAACGATTTTTCCGTCGCGCTTTTTGATCTGGATGATTTTATTGCCAGTGTAGGACATATTCAAATAAGCGATTTATATTAAAATTTATTTCAATCTTTTCGTTCCTCTTGTTTGCGGCAAATAATTTTGATTCGTTGAAACTTTTTTACCGCTTTTTCTTTCCAAATCTTTGCGCGCCCGGCCGGCAACATTGCCGCCTTCGTTAGCGACGAATTTATTTTCATCGAACCCGCGGGCGTCTTTATTTTTCGCGATTTCCGTTGTCGACGCTTCACCGAGCATCGTAAAGATGAGTTCTAAATCATTCATATGATCCCGCAGATTTTCCCTTTCCAGCCCTTTGAATTTCTGATATTCGCTGGGCGTCATGCCGAATGTCGCTTTGGAAATTTCCGCCGTTAAAATGGCGTATTCACAACCTTCCTTTACTCCCCGCTTATTCCATTCGTCCGTCAAAGTCTCGCGGACTTCAATGCCGCGCATCCGCTTGGCGATCCAGTCGTCCGGATATCCCTTGGCTTTGTAAATGGCTCTGGTTCTTTTCGTGGCCAATTCCGGATCCTCGATTTCCTGAATGCGTTCATATCCTGTTTTCGCCAGCCAGCGCTTGAACGGCTCGGCTTTGGGCGATGGAATCGATTGAATAATGCGAAAAATCCCTTCGGTATTGGCGCAATTCATCATTTGTTTGCCGCCGCCGGTCGGAACTTCAAGGATATGTACAATTTGTACCCACCCTTTGGCAAGCTCCGCGTCTCGTTGCTTCAATCTCTGAATATATTGTTTTGGATCGCTGGAATCGATCAGCGCTAAAACAATGTCTTCAACGACAAACCACCATTCATTTTGATAGATGGTTTTACGGATTTCTTTTCTCTGAAAAATGGCGATTTTCGTGGTTATAATTTCGTTTTTCATAATACGAGGCCGACGCGCGGTTTTGTCGATTTATAACATCTTATCATTTTTCAAATTTTAAACCAAAAAAACTTATGCACTGTTGACGCAACGGCTTTTTAATTGTGAATCTTGTCGATTTTCCCGCAGGTTCAAGCCTCATCGCTTGGCCTGTTTTTTTTGAACGCGATGCAATCCCGCAAACTTTGCCCGATGAAGGTCATTGCGAGATATTATCCAAGATTGCTTCGCATATTTAAGTATTGATGATTGCTTCGCGTTTTATTAGAAAATTAGATTTTTTCAGTCCATTGCTCGCAATGACAGCCGCAGGGCAAAGCTCGCAAATAAACTGATTGCCTTTAGCTTTTTTCCTTTTTCGCCCTCTTTGCCTTCTTTCGCCTTATATCGCCTCTTCTTTTTTCCTATCTACTTTCTCAATTATCATTTTCGCCCGAACTGCCTTCCTGTTTCCTTTTGCAACTCTTTCCGCGCCTCGACTCTGGCTTCATCCAATTTTTTTATCGCTTCAACCTCGAATTCCGGATGGGTTTTTAGCCACTTGTCCGACTCTGCATTATTTAACCGCTTGGAATTGGTGTTCGTTATTTCAATGTTGTCGATGAATTCCAGCGCTTCCTCGCGACTGAAGCCGTCCGCCTGCAAATCTTCAACGATCGATTCTTTCTGCTCTTCGATTGAACGGCCGCCGTCAACATTATATTCTTTGCCATTGACAAAATACGACGTCCAAACGCCGGCCGGGAAACGGAACGCGCCGTTTTCATAAACATAGCCTTCCGGCAATTTCGCGGCGATCGAATTTCCGTTCGCTTCCGGAGTTAAATGAATAAGCGCGGCCACCGGCCGTCGCCACACGAATTCCAATTTGCTTTTGCCCATATTACTTTTGATTTATTGATTTATTGATTTATTGATTTATTGATTTATTGATTTATTGATTTATTATTTTACGGACGAAAAAAGGCACCTTTCAATGCGCCTGAATTTCAATGTCCGTTGCAACAATATTGTATACTGCCGCGGCTGTTTAACCAAGTTTTTCAATTGAAAGACGTTGCAATAAATTCAATCTAAAAATGGGCTAAAAACAAGTGTCGCGCAATATCTTCGCTTGCCGGAATTCACTGTGGATAAGTAATAAAATATACTCCCGCACAACGAGTGCGGGGTAAACTATTAATTACCCCTGACTCGTTGTCAGGGAGGCAAACGATCTTTCTCCTGCACAATAAACGCCTTGTCAATGCTACTCAAAAAGGCGCGAGTTTTTAACCCGGCCTTTGAACGCGATTAAATATTGTAAACAACCCCCTTCTTCTCAACCACGACCGACCAATTGCGCTTCACCGCTTCATCGAACAAACCTTGCGTTGGATTGAAGCAAATCGGCTTGCCAACCTGCTCCAGCATGCAGATGTCGCCCTCGCTGTCGCCCACCGCCAGGGTATTCTCCCGCGGAACGCTTCGAAATTCCGGACGCTTCAATACTTTTTTCACGATTTTCGCCTTGTCCAGCAGCAGATTCCTGACGCCGTTGTAGCGTCCGCCTTGCTGGCCCAATTCAGTGGCGTGCGTCTCCTGAATTCCCCAATATTTCGCGAACGGCACGACCGTTTCCTTCTGCGACGAGCTGATCGCCACCACGTACCAGCCGTTTTTCAACGCCTTTCTGATCAAATAGCGCGTATGCGCATGGACTTCGTCTTTATGCTCTTCCACGACCTCGTTCGCCACTTTAACCAAATCCTTGACTCGCACGCCCTTCACGTTCGTTTCGAACACTTCGATCATTTTTCGCAGAAAATCGACATATGCGCTGCGGTACTGGCGATGGCGATACGCTTTTTCTTCTTTCGCGTAATATTTTTTCACCGACGCCGGAAAAATGCCTTTCCTGACTAATGCTTCAACCAAGAGAACGAACAAACTGTCGCGCAAAACAGTTCCGTCAATGTCAACGAACAACACGCCTTTGTACATTTTCAAACCTCCTTAATAAAGCCAGCGGAATGTAATACAATTGATATACAATGGTAATACAATTGGTCGTTGAGCATTGTTACCTAAGAACCAATCGTATTACAACTGTATTCCGCGAGCGATAAATGTTCTAAAAAACGCGCGTATATCTTTTTTTTCTTACGCTCAATTTACCATGCCGTTTTCCCGCTGTCAACCAAAAAGCCCCGCTTGCGCGAAGCCTTTTTCAATTTAACTTCATATAATTCGGAGAATTCGGATTTCTTTGTTTTTATTCGGATTATATATTTTACATCATCTTTCTTCTGATAAACGCCGGAATCTCCAGATCCTCGTCGTCGCCCGCAGATTCGTCCGTCGAAACAATGACTTCTTCCGGATTGATCTTGTCCGGATCCTCTTTTTTCGGCTCCAGCGTCTCGCGCTCCAGCTTCTTCGCGTCGAAAGTCAATTTTTCTTCCCGCTTTTCCTCTTTTGCCGGCTCTTTTTCCTCGGCCGTTTCCTTGACCGGCGCGGAGAAATAATTCGGCGCGGACTTGCCGAGCACCCGGGCGCTGCCCGGGCCCTGCGCGCGCAGGAGATGGCTTGCTCCGGCGTCGTCAAAACCAGTGGCCACGACGGTTATTTTAATCTTGTCGCCTTGATTTTCATCGATCACCGCGCCGAAAATGATCTTCGCGTCATTGTCAACCGCTTCGGTAATGGTCTTGGCCGCTTCGCTGACCTCGTACATCGTAATCTCCGGCCCGCCGGTGATGGTGAACAAAATGCCCTTCGCGCCCTCGACGGAAATTTCAAGCAAAGGACTGGCAATCGCCGCTTTGGCCGCTTCGATGGCGCGATTGTCGCCGCTCGCTTCGCCCATGCCCATTAAAGCCGAACCGCTGCTTTCCATGATTGTCTTGACGTCGGCAAAGTCGACGTTGATCAGACCGGGCAGAGTGATGAGCTCGGAAATGCCCTGCACGCCTTGGCGCAAGACTTCATCCACAACGCCGAACGCTTCGAGCAGCGGCGTTTTCTTATCAATGATCTGCCAGATGCGGTCGTTTGGAATGGTGATGAGAGTGTCGACGCGGCCGCGCAATTCCTTCAGCGCTTCATCAGCCACGCGCTTTCGCGGACCGCCTTCGAAAGAGAACGGCTTGGTTACGACGGCGATGGTCAAAGCGCCTAGCTCTTTCGCAATTTCCGCCACTTTCGGCGCGCCGCCCGAGCCGGTGCCGCCGCCCAGGCAGGCGGTGATGAACACCATATCCGCCCCGCGCAAAGCTTCGCGGATTTCGTTCTGCGACTCTTCCGCCGCTTTGCGCCCGATCACCGGATTCATGCCTGAACCAAGGCCGCGAGTGGTGCTTTTGCCGATCTGCAATTTGTCTCCGGCCAAACTGAGTTGCAAAGCCTGCAAGTCGGTATTGACCGCAATGAATTCCACTCCTTTTATCCTGGATTGGACCATGCGGTTAACCGCCATTCCGCCCCCGCCTCCGACTCCCACCACTTTTATTTTAGCGAATGTTTTTATCTCCGGTTTTACTTCAGGCATATTATTAGAAAAAAGGTTGTAAAAGGCAATAAAAGGCGAATAAGGCAAAAAGAAGGGAAAGAAGGCTAAAGAAGATATTCGCGCCAATATTTTCAAGACTATCTTCTATAGCCTTCTTTGCCATATTCTGCCTTTTTCCCTTTATTTTCAATCCCACCTTACCACATGATTATTATGAAATCAAATTGCGCAGCCATTGCTTCATTTTGTCCGCCGCGCCCTTCATGCCCTTCAGCGTGCCGATGAATCCGGTTTTCGGCCCGCCTTTCTCGTTCAGCGCGTTATATCCCCACATGACCAGGCCGAGCGGCGTGGAATAAGCCAAGTCGTTTACCTTGTCCACGGCCGTGTTGAAACGCCGGCTGATGCCGTGCGCCACCGGCAGCATGGTCTTGCGCTTGCCCACCTCGATCATTCCGGAGAGCTTGGCGCCGCCGCCGATGAGCACGACGCCCGCCGGCAAAAGGCCGCTGCGGTTGATCTTTTGCAATTCAATATCCACTTTTTCGAAAATTTCCTCAACTCTGGCTTCGATTATTTCCGCGATGTATTTTTTGGAAAACGATTGGCTTTCGCCGCCGAAGTCGCGAAGATTAATTTCTTCCGTTTTTTCAAAATTGCCCGGCAGGGCGCTGCCGATTTCCAGCTTGATCCGTTCCGCCACGTCAAGCGACGTTTGCAACCCGATCGCCAGATCGGCGGTAATGTGATCCGCGCCAATTGGCAATATGGCAACATGAATCACGTCGCCTTCTTCGAAAACGATTATTTTCGTCGTGGATGCGCCGATGTCGACGAGCGCCACGCCCAATTCTTTTTGCCTGACGGTTAAAACCGCTTCGCTGGCCGCCAAAACCGAAAGCACCACGTCGCTGATGTCCAGTCCGGTGCGATATATGCTTTTCGTCAAATTTTTCACGTGCGAACTGAGTCCGCGGATCACCTGCGTCGTCACTTCCAAACGAATGCCGGACATGCCGATCGGATCTTTGACGCCGGTTTGATTGTCTATTGAAAAAGATTTAGGAATAACATGCAGTATTTCATAATTCACCGGCGCCGCCACCGAACGGGCCGCCTCGATCACGCGCTCCACGTCGTTTTCCTGAATCTCGCCGTTCGTTCTGGCGATCGCGATCACGCCGCTGCTTTCCTCGGAATTGATATGCGTGCCGCCGATGCCGACCCAGGCATGTTCTATCGGCAAACCGATCATGCGTTCGGCTTTTTCCAGACAGGCGGAAATGCTGGACACCGCGTCCTCGATGCTGACGACCGAGCCTTTGTTCATGCCCTGCGTCGGCACTTCGACCACGCCGATGATGTTGAGTTGTTCCGCGTCGTTGCCTTTCGCCACTTGACCCACGACGATGCGGATGTTCGCCGAACCCACGTCCAAGCCGGCGATAATATTTTCGGTCATATTTATTAAATTCAAAACGCAAAATGCAAAATTCAAAATAACTTTAAAATTTAAATTTTAAACTTTAAATTTACTTTGCACTTTGCTTTTTGCAATTTGCAGTTTTGCCTTGATTATATTATAAACCTTTTTAATCAAATATCAAAATCCACTCGAAAATCGCCCAAATTTAGGCGCATTGTCCAAGTTTTGCACACATTTTTAGTTCAAGTGGAAAACGTACGGAATGAAAATAATGAGGCCGATGATGGCGCTGGCCAATGCCGCGACAAGAACGACGGCGGACATGAGGTCCTTTATTTCACCGACGTAATGGTGCAAGCGGGGCTGCAAAATGTCCGCCAGTCTTTCAAAAACCGTGTTCAGCATTTCAAGGATAAAAACCGCCGCGATCATTATCACTACCAAACTCCATTGCCACAATTTTATTTTAAAATAAATTCCGAAAAAGATCACAACGATCGCGATCAAAAGATGGACGCGGGAATTCTGTTCTCTTTTCACGAGCGAATAAAATCCGCGAAAAGCGAATTTGAAACTATTAAGCAGACGTTTGAATTGAATCATAATAATTTGATATTTGCTTCGCGATATTAAAAACGGAATCCGATATTCATCAATATTTAATATCTACCAATATCAATAAATATCGATTTTAAAAATTTCTCTTTCAATTTTTTCCATTTTCTTCGCGTCTTGCAAATTAACGTGATCATAACCCAGCAAGTGCAGATAACCGTGCAACAACAACCGGACGATTTCTTTTTCAAAAGAGTTGCCGAACGCCGCCGACTGCTTCTTCGCCTGCGCCGGGCAGATTATTATTTCGCCAAGCTCAACGATCCCCTTTTCTTCAAACGAAAGCACGTCGGTGACTCTGTCTTTTCTGCGGTAAGCCTTGTTCAGCTTTTTTATCGTCGCCGGCGGCACGAACGCGAGCGAAATATACTGGATCTTTTTTATTTTTAAAAATTTTCGCGCTTTATTTAAAATGTTTAACAGCGGCTTTTCACTGATTCGGAATTTTGTTTGATTGTTCGTTTCCAATTTTACCATATCTGAATTTCATTTTTCAACATTCAACGAAGAGGGATAATTCTTCTCCGTTTTAATTTTCAAATTGAATCTAAAATTAAGGCTGAACAGACTCGGTTTGCGGCGCCGCCACGGCCGGAACGTTCGTAAACTGGAAGCTGTCCACGATCATCTGGAAAATCGCCGGATAGCTGGCTTCTTCTTTTAATCCAATGCTGTAATTAACGATGTAAATCGTGTCGTTGTTCGCGATATACGCGGTGAACGCGTCCGGACTTTCCAAAACCGGCAATTTATAAAAGGTCGCGTATGTTTTCAATTTGGTTTTATCAACGCTCGGCGCTTTTTCAAGATACCAATCGGCAAGCGTCTGCCCGGGCATTTTCTGATCAATTAAAATGTTAACGAATTCGTTCTGGTCGGACATGATCATGACGTCGGAAGGAACGATCTCGCTGACCGGCTTGACCAGCCACGCGCTCGGATAAAGCAATTTGTAGTTGTATTTTGCGTTCTGATATTCTTTCACAAAATCCTCTTCCCACAAGCGAACAAGCGGCGGACTGATTGGGCTGTAGAAATTCTGCACCTCGTGCCCGTCCGGATAGCCGTCGTTATCCTTGTCGGCAATCTGCGGATTGGTTCCAAAAATCGCTTCTTCCGCGTCGGTCAAGCCGTCGCGGTCGGAATCCGCGCTGCTGAGCAAAGACAAAGAAAATTTATTGAGCGCCGACGGATCGAAAGACGCGGCCGATTGCGGCGCCGTGGAATTTTCATTCGCCGCGGCGGAATTGTTTTCCGGCGCCGCGACAACCGGCGCGGCCGTCTTATTATTCGCCGGAGCCAAGGTAACCGGCGCGTTAGCCGCCGGCTTTTCCAGGCTTTTCAACAATAGCCAAACCGAACCGGCGAACACCAAAATCAAAACCACCGCGATCAAAATATTCAATTTCTTTTTGCCGCCGCTTGACTGCGGACCGGCCGGCGATCCGGCTGCTTGCGGCGCTTTGACAACGCCGCCCGGCTTGGCGCCTTGGTAATATTCCATCGGCATGGTGAAAATCTTTTCTTCGGAAGCATTCGATACTTGCGGCTTGCCTCGCTTAAACTCAGGCGAAGCGGGCGCTTCCGGTTTTTGAGCTGTTGGTTGTGTCGTTTTTTTATCGTCAAACATAAATCTTAAAAGGATTTAGAATTTAGGATTTAGGATTTAGGATTTAGAATTTATTGAGTACTGTTAGAACTGACCGCTGTCGCGTTATTCGTTCCACTCTGCAAATTGAGCAGCTTGCCCGGCCCTTTCGGATCGTATCCGTGGCTCACCTCGTCGCCGTCAAGAAAACTGTCGCCGTCCGTATCCGGATTCAACGGATTTGTCATGTAAACCATCGCTTCGTCGTAATCGTTCAATCCGTCGTTGTCCGTGTCGGCTTTCAAGGGATTGGTGCCGAATTCCGCTTCCTGCGCGTCAATCAAACTGTCGGCATCGCTGTTGATCGAAGCATCGGCCGGCGCCGGAATATTCGGCAGATTTTCTGAAGGAATAGCCTCGGGTTGCGCTATTTCATCGGCTGGCGCGGTATTTTCCGCTGGCGTTGAAACGGCCGGCGCCGCTGCCGGCGTCTGCCTCATGAAATAAATTTTTCCGGCGACGAAAACCAGCACAATCACGATGATCGCGATGATAACGAGAAACATGACTTTATGCTTTTTCCCGCCATGATCTTCATATTTAAAAGGGATCGGACCGCCTGCCGTCGGAATAGGCGCGGCGACCGGCGGCTTTGGCGGCATTGGATTCGGCTGCGCGCTCGGCGCCGGCTTTTTATCCACGCTTTCAAAAATATCCACCACTTTTTTGTCGTCTGTTTGCGGCTGCGGATTCAGAGGAGGCGTTGTTTGATCATCGAACATAAATAATAGTTTATTGGTTTATTAGTTGATTGGCCTGCCCACCGAAGCATTTGCGAAGGTGGGTTGATTATTCAGATTATTTTAAATCTTATTCTATCTCAACGCTTGCTTTTACAGAGCCGGAACCACATTGTAAATTTTATCGTATATTTCTTTCGTTTCCAAGCGGTATTTCAATTCATAATTGCTGGCGTCGATCGCGCGGTACATGTAAACCGGGCTCTCGGGCGGACGATTGTTGCCAACATCATAGAAAGTTTGCTGCGGTGCGTTGTTCACGATAACGGATTTGTAGCACGTCAGCTTGTCGTAATCAGACGGGCAATTCACGCACCACTTTCCCGGCACGGCGCACTGGTAATTGGCCAAGCACTTGAGGGCGGTGGCGGAAGAAGCCGCGTCCGCCGTTGTCGCGCTGCAATCTGATTCCTGGCCAAGAGCGATATTTTGATCATGGTAAATCTTCGCGATCTGCGAGGCGGTCAGAGCGGTGTTATATATGCGCACTTCATCGATTTTTCCTTTGAAATCCAAATCAGGATGCTTGTCGTTTCGGCCGATGTTCAATTTTTGCGCCGCAACGCCGATCGGACCGTTGAACGTTGCCGTATTCGACTTGGCCGCGCCGTCAATATAAGTTGTAATCGTCTTTGCAACGCTGTCCCACGTCACCGCGATATGGTGCCAGGCGTCGTTGCCCGGCGCCAGGTTGTCCAATATCGCTTTTTCGCCGCGGCCGGCGTCCTGTATTTCAACGCGAATGTTATTATTAAACCAAAAAACAGAATAGCCGCTGTCGCTCCAGCCGCCGCCTTTATTGACAATATGGCCGTTGCCGGATTCATGATTAACCCAGGCGCTGATCGTCAATCCGTCGGTCAAATCGAAGATGGAATTGCTGCCAAGCTCGACATATTCGTTGCCGGCAAAATGGTAAGCGCTGCTTGCCGCGTTATTTTTGTCAGTGGATAATGAAGCGCCAAGGACAATGCCATTGTTCGCGTGATCGGTCGCATCATTGGCATTGCCGGTGAAAGGATAATAAGCGACAAGCGATTGCCCGCCGCCGGCGGAAACACCCGTATATTGAAAATGATTTTGCGGATCAAGAGGCAACGTTCGTCCCAGCGCGCCGCCCAATTCTTTCTGCCAGGACGGCCAGACGCTGATGGTCTGTCCGCGCACGTACGTGCCGGCGCCAAGCTGGGGAACGGCGCCGGCGTGCGCCGATTTGTACTGATTCAAATACGCGCGCATCATCACTAGATCGTTGACGCGCTTGGTGTCGCGGATCACTGCCGCTTTGTCGCCGGAAAGCGTTTCCTGATATTGAAAATTGAATTTTATCAAACTAAGCAACTGGCTGTAAATGTTCTGCTTGGCCGCGTTCGCGCCCTGCGAATATCCGAGCAAATAAATATTGTCGTAAATATCGTTGCCGATCACGTTGGCCGCGGCGACATAAGTGGAAACGCCGTCTTTCGCCCCGACATAGCAATACTGGCCCAAACTGTCGGTCTTGCAATCGACATTCGCCGTCTTGGCGCCGCCGGTTGCCGGATTCGGAGCGTAGCGAATATACCAAAGATCCGGCGGCAGCGCTTCTTCGTTCTTGTAAACGCGCAAAGAAATAACATCGGTCGAAGCGGCCGCTTCCCCGCCCAAATTTTCCGGATCGCGCGTGAAGAAATACTGCCGCATCAGCATCGGATTCGTGTCCGCGCTCGCAGTGTCGGTTGAAACGCTAAGTTTCGGCAGATCGTCCGCTGTTCCGGCCGAGCCGAAATCGCGGCAATAAAACAGGCCGACGTCCATCGGATTTGGATTTGTTTTTTCGAATAAATACGTTGAAACATAGCTGCCGTCGCTGGTCTTCGCGTCATAAACTCCCCAGTTCCCGTTTCCTGCCGGATCCCACGGATTGTCGCAGATTAAAACCTGAATATCGCCGAGCCCGACAGCCGTTGTGTTGGTCGTGTCAGTATCGCCGCCCAATTTGTCAACCGTTATAGCGGCGGCGGCCGCTACTTGCGCTTGGCCGTTTTTCGCGAAAGTATTGATTGTCGGATTGTAAGATGTTGTCGCATTATCGTTGGCAAAATCCGCGATCGAGCTGTCGCTCGTTGTCCATTTCCACGTCCATTCGTATTTTCCGGCGACGTTTTGAATGATTTGCTCGCCGCTTCTTGGCCAGGCTTTATAAGCGGTGGATTGATTTGATTTTATGATAAAATTGAATTCCGGATCAACTTTCACGTTGTCCAGGCGGCAGGCTTCGTCTTTGGTGGTGAAAGTCAAAGTCATGTCCGGAATCATTTTGAAGCAGGCGTTTTTCAAACCGGTCAGCAGCACGCGGTGCAATCTGTTTTGCGGCAAAAGATTTTCCGGCGTAATGACTATCTCCGGCTTGCCGCCAGCGGTCGTTGTGACATCGACAGACTTGGCCGGCACATCGCACCACTTCGTGCCGATGGCAAAGCCGGCTTTGGCAAATAAATTCTGAACTGCGGCCAAAGCTTTGAAGATTATGTTTTCGTTTTTTACCGCCGGCTGTCCAGGGCATGTTTCGCTGGCCAGATATTGCGCGGATAATTGGATATTGCTCGAAGTGATGTCGCCGGTTTGCGCTTTGTCGGTCAATAAAATATACACAAGCGCGTTGCGGCAGACATTTGATTCGTTGTTTTTCGGCGTTGCCGCTCCTTGATCAATAGCCACGCTGCCGGCAACGCATTGCTTGGTGCGGAAGGTCAACGGCGTTGCGCCGCTCTTGTTTTCGGATGAAATCGAAGATGAAATATTGGTCGCGCCTTCGGTGTATTTGGTTGCGTCGTTAAAACTGAACGCCGGGCTCGTATAATTACCGACCACTGTTGCAAATTGGTACGGGCTGCCTTTGCCAGCGGTCGAGTTGTTTGAAATCGTCGCCACCGACAATTGATCGCTGCTCCAGGACCAGGAATAAACGTAAGGATCCAAAGCTTGCCCGGCTGCGCTGCATTCGTCCGGCGAAGAATAAGGCAAGGAAAGATATCCCACTTGTTCGCCTGGTTTCTCCGAAACATAAGATAACGGCTGGAGAGCCACGGAATTTATTTTGCAAACCGAATTGTCGTTTTTTGTTTTAAAAGTCCAGCTGAACGCGTTGTTCGGCGATCCGGCCGCGGCTCCGGGCGCGCGATAATTCAGCCCGGCCAAGCCGACGCCGCTCGCGCTTTTGACCTGATCGCTCATTATCACCCGATAATATTTATTGGAATCGAAATTCGCGTTGGCGTATATTTGCGCCTGCTTTGTCGCAGACTGATAAACCACTTTATTCAAATCAACCGGCGTTAAAACCGCGCAGTCTTTATCCGGACAGGAATATAACTTGACATTGTCCGCATTCAAAGCCGACGCTTTCATGCTCGCGTTGAAAGTGGCGCCCAAAATCGTTGCATTGACGCACACCGCTTCGCAACTTGGGAAATAAGAAACAACATGCGGCTCTTTGAATTTGATTTCCAATTCCGCGTCTTTTTCCCACCGGCCTTCTATTCCCAATTCTTGAGCCGCGGTAACTGTCGTGGAAGCGGAAATCTTGACCGGATCGTTCGCCGGCGTTTCAAAATCGATCTTCGCCGCGCCGTTCGAATCGATGTTGCTTTGATTCAACTGATAAATGCCGACGTCATGGCGGGCCAAAGGATCGGCGCAAATTCCATCTCCCTCATCGCAGCCAAGTCCGGCGAATTCCGCCTTGTCCCTATACGCGTCCAGAACTTCCCAAAGCCAATTGTAATTGCTCAAAGCGATGTTCTGGCAACGATATTGGCCGAAAATCATGAATTTTTGCCTGGCGTCCATTTCATCGATCAATCCTTTGGCCGGGCTGACAATCAGATTTTCCGGCTGGCAAACATCTGCTTTGGTTTTAAACTGCCAGACATAATCCGACGGCAAAAATTCATCGCGCAGGCTGCTGGCCCCGCCTTGTCCGCCAACAATTTTAACTTCATACCAGGTATCCGAATAAAGGAAGTAATAAGACAATCCGGCTATCGGCCGCGTGGCCACTTTGCCGACATAATCCGACAATGAAGACGCCAAATGGAATTCGGTCAGCTTCGGACCCGACGCAACGCAGGCGCAGCCTGTCGTGCCGGACACGCAAGTTTGGTTGCCCGCGTTTTTGCACGTTACCGCCAAATTCGTCTCGCCGATGTCGCCCGTTTTCACATCCGCGATTCTTGCCAATTCGTAATTGCCGGTTGTCTGGCGGAAATCGCATTTTTCCCCGGCGGTCTTGCAGCGCTTTATTATGATATTATTATCCAGGCTGTCCGGGTTCATGAGCATGTTGAACGCGGCGGAAATCATCGCGTTCGGGCAGGCGCTGTCAAAACTCCTGGCCGGCGACGGCGATTCGGACAGTTCGCCGGTCACGCAGGAACGCTCGAGCACGGCCGGAATTTGCGGCAAAAGGCCGGTGCTTATCGCCCACGCGTATTCGGAAGCATATGAAAAAACCTGGCTCTTACACGCGTCCGCATCGCTCTGTCCGGTTGTTTTTTTAACGCAAACGCCGCTTGAACAACAAGCTCGAATAACGCCGCAAGAACTTGCCGTGCAACTTCCGACTTTAAAACTGATTTTATTGCTTTGAACCGTGTTGTTTGTTTTATTGGCAATGTAAACGTCGCCCGGGACCGCTCCGGCCGGCACCAAGGCGCCGCTGATATCCGTGTCTGTCCAGGCGCCGATGTCTTGCCCGGGTACAGCCACGCCAGGATCATTGTCCAAGCCGGTTTTGGCGAACATGATCGCATAAGCGCCCGCCGATCCGAAATTTTCTCCTTTGAAATCAACCGCCGTGCCGATCGGACCGTTGTCCGGAGAGATTGAACAAATTCCCGGACCAGGCGCGCCTTGGCTCGCGGTGAAAAGCTTGCTATTGCTGGCTATGTTGTCGCTCGTGTACAAAAGAACCAAATAATCAACGCCGGCGGACAAACCAGACGGCGCTTTTACGACCACATCGGTCGACGACCAGCCGGAATCAGCGCAGGGCAATGAAGCGGAAAACGCCTCTCCCTGCATGCTGATGAATTGCACCCGGCCGACGCTACTGCCGAAATTCGCGCCGGAAATCGTGACATATTGGCCGGCCGGCGCCGGATTAGGATTTATAGTTTGAATTTTCGGCAGATTGGCCGCTTCGTTTATTTTAAATTTGACCGGATTGCTGTAAATGTCGGCGCAAACGCAACCAGCCGTTCCTTTATCGCACGGTTTTATTGTTGAATTGTCATTTGCAACGCATTTTTCGCCGATGCCGATGGAAACGTTAATTTGGCCCGGATCGAGATTCGGAATTTTTATGTCGGTGATTTTATTGGCCAGCCACACGGCGCTCGCGCCGAGCTGGGCCGGCAGATCGCCGAAATAAACTTTGCTCGTTCCTGACGGCTCGCCAAAACCAAGACCTTCGGCAACGACCGATTGGCTCATCAGGCCGGCCTGGCAATCAACGCAGCTCGCGCCCGCGCAGGCCGCGTCGCAGCCGCTGAGAAGAACGCTGCACAATCCGGGATAATTCAAACTGTCGTTCCGCGTGAAATTGCCTTTCCAGCCGCGGTCATTTTCCGTAGTGTCGTATTTGTTGTCTTTATTAACGATTTTAACCGGGCCGGCCGCCGCATTGTCCGGCACTTGAACGACAACGTTGTTGTCTGTCCAGGATTGCTTTCCCTGGCAGCCGATTTTCGCTTCGACATATTCGCCGCCGCTGCCGATGAAATAAACTTTGCTCTTGGACGCGTCATAGTATTTGAAGCTGCTGCCGACGATCGAAACCAAATTTCCCGGCGCCGCTTCGTTCGGCAAAACATTTGTGATCGTGGGCAAAGAAACGCAGACGCCGCCCACGCATTCGCCGCTGCAATCCGCGTTTGAACGGCAGGATGCGCCGTCGCACTTGGGGCAGCCGGTTCCGCCGCATTTGATCCGGCCCGCGCTGTCAAAGCATTTTGCCGGCAGCACGCTGACCGATATTTTCTTGCCGCCGCTGTTGCCGGCCGTGTCGTCCGCCAAGGCTTCGATCGCGTGGCTGCCAAGCCTCGCGCCATTTGTGTCCCAGACGATTCCGGAATAAAAATCCTTCCGGGTATTGCCGTTTTCCGGTCCGTTGATCGCGATGGAATCGTTATCTACGTAAAAGGAAATATTGCTGACGCCGCTATTGTCCTTCGCATAGACATTTATGTCCACGCTGCTGTCCGCGCTGACTTTCGCGTTGTCAAGCGGCTTTTCGATAGTGACGATTGGCCCCTGCTTGTCCAAATTCCCGCCGGTCCGGAAATGCGCCTGGCAGGCGGCTGCCGGCTCGCAGGACAGTCCGAGAGCGCCGGAATTCGCTTTGATCGCGCCGGCTTTCAACTGAATATCGTAATCGGAATTTTTGTCCAAGCAATGCAGATTGTTATCCGGCGCCGGGCATTTCTGCAAAGGCGTCAAAATCGCCGATTTGCCAGACACTTCTTTTGTCCAGGGAATGCCCGCGCTTTCGCCGTGTTTTGTAATCACAATATTGTCGGCGGTAATGGTTGAATCGGAAACGTTTTGCGAAAAGAGCACGCGCACTTTCACGTTGTAATTGTCCAGATCGCCTTTCGGAGAAATCGAACGGGCGACAAAAGCCAGCTCGCCGCTCGCTTCCAGCCCGCCGCTTCTGCCGTCATTCGATCCGCTTGATTCGAAACCGGCGGCACCAGTCGCCGCTCCCAACTTATTTATGACGTATGAAGCGATCGCGTAGGCGGAGAAAATAATGATGAGGCCGATCACCGCGTCGATCAGCACTTTTTTCGCTTTCGTAACCTGTTCCTGATTGCCGCCGCTGGTCATGTACAGAAATCCGCCGTATAGAACAAGGCAGATGGCGATCACGCCGAGAAAACCTAAAATATATCGGATGATATTGCCGATGGTGATTCTGATGTCCGTCGTGCTGAGGCCGGTCGCGCTGCCAACAGTGTCAACGCCGGTGTCAATGGTTTGCGCCAGGGCGGGCGATGCGAAAAGCAAACCAAAACCGATGGCCGCCGCCAGCGCCAAACTGATTAACGCGATTTTTGTTTTGCGTGATTGGAACATGTATGTTACTTCACCCCATCCCCCTGCCCCCAATCTTGAGGGGGATATTGGGGTGGCCTGGCGGCCGGCCGGTTTCGCGAAACGCTTAAAATCTTCCGCGTTTCACTCAACCTTTTAAAGCCCAATTGATTAATTATATTTAAATCCGTATTTCTGTTTTCATTATTAAGGCCGTTCGCACGTCGTGTATCCGGTTTTTTTCTCTAAAGCCGGATCAAACGTTGTCAAATTCGGACAGCAGGAAACGCCCGGGCTCGAAATCGTGCCGCACGGCGTCAGCGGATTGTCGTTCTTCGTCGGACTGAAGCAATTTTGCCGCATGTCGCGCACCGTCGCGCTGATCACCGGCGTGTAAACCGGCGGCGCTTGTCCTTCAACGGCAAGATCAAACGGCGCGTGGTTCAAAATCAAAGTTGTCATGTCAACCGTAACCGTTCCATTGTTTGAATTCATACCGAGTCCGGCGCTCACCCAGCCGGAAAAATTTTTGCCGTAAATCGTCGCTCCCCTGCTCACGGAATCAGGATCAAGCCCCTTATTGAAAACCGCGCTGATCAAAATATCGGTTGGCAAAGACGAAGCAGTATTGTACGGATTGATTTCTTTCAATATCGGCGGCGCCAAATCCAGGCTGGCGCCCGTGGCGAATTTCCAATCGTAATTGTCAGCGGTCGGGCCGGTCGAGTTGCCGTTTTTATCTCCGTCCAGCGAATTGCCGGCCAAATCAGTGATGCCCGTGCCAAGAAGAGTAATGCCGTTATCCACTTCCGCGGCGTTCAATTTGCCGGAAATCGTTGAAGCCGAAGGCAAGCAATAAACCGGCTCGCCGCAGGAATTTTTGTCCACTCCCGAGCACTTGGCGTTCGTGATGAATTGAATTGTTTGATAATTGTTCATGCCGACTTTCCAATCGCCCGGAATGTGGTACGTGACGCACTCCTGTTCCGCTCCGTTGCCGTCTTTGTATTTGACTTTGCTGTTGTTTAAAACCTGCGCTTCGTTGCCATTGTCGCCGGCGTTGCACGCTTGCGTCTGTTTTTGCAAAGGAATAACCGGTTCGTTGAAATTGGCAATGACGATTTGATTCAGATAAACTTTCCCGGCCGAATCCAAAGTGCCGTCGCGAACGCCGCCGGAAATGCCGGCCCCATCCGCCGGAACGGTCGAGCTGACCTGCGGCGGCGTGTTGTCGATAATCGTGCTCGTTGTAAAACGCCATTTGTAATCGGAATTAGCAATGGTGAAAACGCTCTGGCTGCCGCCCTCGCGCGTTATTCCTGCAGACAAATGAACGATGTATGAAACGTCTTCCGACGCGCTGCCCAGATTGTCCGTCGCGCTGGCGCCGTACGGATTGAAAACAACCGTGCGATGATCGTCGGTGATGATCGCGTAACCTTGAACAACTTTGTTGTTGTCCGCCGGGTCGCCGACAACGGCGCTGAAGCAGTCAGCCGCGTTTTTGCCTTTGAAATTCGGCATGTCCGAGCAGCGGAAAACTTTAATCGTATTCTTTATTTGTCCGCAAAGATCGCCTGCGCCGCTCGGGCACAGCGATTTATTGTTTTTATCAATGATGCTGTCGGGGTTGATCGGAATGCGGAACGTCACGAGAATCATGGTGTTGCGCGGCACCGCTTTCTGCTCCGGCGCCGGATAGTGGCTTTGAATTATGCTGCCGTACGCTCCGCCGGACAGCGAATAGCCGGTGTCGCCCAGCCCGCCGGCGATTTCCACGCCGCTCGTGTTTAGCCCCGCGCCAGTCAAAGAATTAAGGATAAAACTCGCGATCGAATAAGCGGAAAAAATTATCACCAAGCCGATGACGCCGTTAGTCAGCCATTGCTTTGCTTTTCCCGTCTGTTCTGAATTGCCGCCGGCGGTCATCCACAAAAATCCGGCGTACAGGACAATGCCCAGCGCGATCACGCCGATCAATCCGAGCGCCACTTTAATGATGTTGCCGGCGATGATGCGCGGATCGGTGCTGGACAAGCCGGTGGCCGCGCCGACGGTGTCCAGGTTGGCGGAGATATCGGTATTCGTTTCCGTCGTCGTTTGCGCTTTAACCGTTGTCGGGATTAAAAAAACTACCGCGATTGCCAAAATAAAACAAAGGGTAGTTATTTTTATAACCTGAAATGATTTTGATTTTGTGACAAGCATTTGTTCGTAAATTCAAAATTCAAAGTCCAAAATTCAAAATAATTTTTAAAATTTAAACTTTAAATTTATTTTGTGCTTTGAACTTTGCGCTTTGAGCTTATTCCCTCGCTTCCTTCAGTGCCTTACGCACCAATCCCCCGTCCGCCTTGCCTTTCAGCTCGGCCATGACGGCGCGCATCGCCTTGCCGAAATCATTTTTATCTTCTTCCGGCAGGTTGGCGATAATTGCCGCGATTTTCAATTTCACTTCTTCTTCGGACATTTGCGTTGGCAAATATTTTTCCAATAATTTAATTTCGGACAATTCTTTATCCTTTAAATCGATTCTGTTCCCCTGTTCGTAAATCAACGCCGCATCCTGGCGCTTTTTTATTTCGCTTCGAATCATGGCCATCGCGTCTTCCTCGGTCAATTCTTTTCGCAAGTCGATCGCTTTGTTTTTAAAACTCGCTTTCAGCATGCGCAAAACGCCGACGGTGAATTCGTCTTTCGCGCGCATGGCGTCTTTGAAATTATTGTCGATTGTTTCGATTATTGTCATAAAATAAAATATGGAATTTAGAAAAAAACAGATTGATGCGAATATACTGTGCCGCAGATGCCGCGAATGGAATCAACATTAGATTTTTTTATTCGTATCATTCGCATTCAACGTTAATTCGCATCAGCTATCCTAAAAACATAAGAACGCCGGACATAATCCGACGCTCTCATTATACAATATTTCCGTGGAAAATGAAAGAAACTGTTAATATCTTTTTTTTCTGGCCATGTCTTCTTCTTCGAGCCGGCCGATTTTCCGCATGTAATTGCGGAGCTCGGCGCGCTCCTTGCGCACCAACGCGCTTTTCTTGCGCAAGCCCTTGCTCACCGGCCGCTTGTGGTAGCGGACTTTTTTGAACTGCAAAATCGTTCCGCTCTGCATCATGCGCTTGCTGAATCGGCGCAGGAAAGATTCGAACGTTTCGCCTTTTTTCCTTTTGACTTCCACCATGTTCCACTCCTTTCTTAAAAAATTTAATTATTTTAATGATTAATCCCAATACTACGATAAAGGAATTCTATTGCATTTTAATAATAAAGTCAATACTTCGTCGCGAAATACGCGAATCATGCCGAATTTGCACGAATTACTTCAGAATATCACCAACGTGAATTCGTGATAATTCGCGATAATTAGTTCTTATTCGTGAAAAATTATTTATTCATTTCCTTAAGTCGTTTCTTTATCTCCGAAATCGCTTTTGTGAAATTGATCACCTCCTGTATTCCGCTGTCAACGTCGCGCAGGAGCACTGTGCCCTCGCTCACTTCCTTCTGCCCGAGGATGAGCACGAGTTTGGCTTTCAATTTCAGCGCCAGGTCGAGCTGGGCTTTCAGGCTGCTCTTGGAAAAATTCGCTTTGACGGAAAAATTCTCGGCGCGCAGGCTTTCAAAAAAGGAAAAAACTTTTTGGCGCGCCACTTCGCCGATCTGCGCCATGAAAACGTCCGGCGACGCCACCGGCGGCAATTCCACCTTGTCGTTCTTCATCTGGCTGATCACCCGCTCCGCGCCCAGACTGAAGCCGGCGGCCGGCGTCTTCGGCCCGCCCAGCATTTCCAGGAGATAATCAAACCGCCCGCCGCCCGCGAGCACGATCGGATCGGCCGGATCGGCCTTTGCCGCTCTTATTTCAAAAATCGTTTTCGTGTAATAATCGTAAGTGCGCAATAACGTGGAATCGAGCGTGTACGGAATTTTCAATTCGTCGAGATACTCGAGCACGCGGAAAAGATGGTTGCGGCATTCGTCGCACAGCCAGTCCACGGTCTGCGGCGCGTCCTCTTTCAGGCTCTTGCACTTGGCGCTCGCGCAGGTCAGGAATTTCACCGGCTCTTTGGCGCTGCGCTTGCGGCAGTCGGCGCAGATCGCCGCCCGCTTGTTTTTCAGGTATCCGCCGAGCGCTTTCGAATATTCCAGGCGGCAGACCAAACAGCCGAGGCTATTCAAGCGCACCTCGACGTCCAGCCCGATATTTTTTAGGAAATAATATGCGACGATGATGAGCTCCGCGTCGATCGCCGCCGCGCCGTCGCCCAGAATCTCGAAATTGAGCTGGGTGAATTCGCGCAGCCGGCGCTCGTCCCCGCGGCTCTGGCGGAAAACCGATCCCCAGCTGTAGAGCTTGACCGGCGCCAGCTGGTTCGCCATGTTGTGCTCGATGTAGGCGCGGGCCACGGACGCGGTCATTTCCGGCCGCATGATCAATTTTTCGCCATGGTCGATGAAATTGAAAGATTCTTTGTCCAAAACGCCGTGCTGCGTGTAGAGCGCATGGTTGAACAATTCGTATTTTTCCAAAATCGGCGTGTTGATCCGCTTAAAACTGTAATCGTTGATCACGCGATTCGCCTGCTCCTCGAGCACGTCCCAATAGCGCTCGTCCGCCGGCAGCATGTCCCGCATTCCCCTGACGATCGGCGGCGTTTTTATTTTTCTTATTTCTTCCTGCGGCTGCTCTTCTTTTTTTCGTCTTGGCATATTAATATATTTCACTAATTGCACGAATAAGCACGAATCCGCACGAATCAATTTGGATTATTTTCTCAAGTAATTCGTGTTAATTCGCGTTAATTCGTTTTTCTCGTGATATTTATTTAGGGTAATTAACATTTTCAAAAACATCCAGCCTCCAGACCGGCCAGCCGCGGAGCCAGACTTTTCCCACAATCATTTCACGCGCTACCGGGCCGAAGTTGCGGGAATCCAGGCTGTTGTCGCGGTTGTCGCCCATCACGAAATATTCGTCCGAGCCGAGCTGAAGCGATTTGTCGCCGAAAGTCCGCACCGACGGACCGATGTACTCCGCCTCGTCCAGCATGGCTTTCCGGCCGCCCTGGGAAACGAAGACTTGATTGTCCTTCACTTCGACTTTCTCGCCGGGCAGGCCGACGATCCTTTTGATGAAATATTGCGACGGATCCTTCGGATATTTGAAGATGACAATGTCGCCGCGGCCAGGATCGTTGAAGCGATATACGAGCTCGTTGATGATCAGGTATTCGCGGTCGTAAAAGCTCGGCTCCATTGACGCGCCTTTCACGTAAAACGGCTGGATCAGGAAATACCGCACCGGGATGATGATCGCGAGGGACACACACACCACCTTCAATAAATCCCAGATGAAGCGCAGGACTTTCTGCCCGGCCGTCATGTTTTCGAAATAATTGTCCTCATAAAATTTCATAGAATAATAACATCATAGCAAATTTTCAAGGCCTGCGCAAGGGGACGTTTAGACGAGCTTGGCCAAGCTCGTCTAAACGCGAGTTTTCGTGAATTTTTCTGTCAATCTCAATTCGTTGTTCCCTAAATCTTATATTTTATTTGCTATATTCTTTCCCCAAAGCGGCTTTTCTTGCCAAGCCGAAGAATTTATCATATAATATTCGCACGATGTAAAAAATAATAGTTTAAAAGTAATCCAATAATAATGCAGTTGTAATACGATTGGTTATTTGAGAATTATTGCACAAGAACCAATTGTATTACCATTGTATATCGCGAAGCGTGTATCTTTCCCCCGTTACTCGTTACCCACTACTTTGCTTTAATATGTTTCAACAGGACCATAACAACATAGACCATCGCATCAATCTTTTAAATAAAGCGGACAACCAGTATCCGCGCGGAAAAAAAATCTTCAAAATCAGCAAATTCATCATCTACTTGCTGATTGTCTTGGTTGTCGCGTTTTCGGTTTTTTCTTATCAGGTCATTTTCACGGATTCCAGTCTGACCGACGTTTTCGCGAACAAGGTAAATATTTTCAAACAGCTGGGGGCAATTGTCGGCTTCGGCCATTCTCTGCGCGGCGAATCCGACGATCGGATCAACGTCGCCCTCCTCGGCGTGGGCGGCGCCGGACACGACGGCCCGGATCTGACCGACACGATCATCGTTGTTTCGGTCAAGCCGAGCGCGAAGCAGATCGCCATGTTCTCCGT
Organism: Parcubacteria group bacterium; assembly: GCA_043797615.1. Lineage (GTDB taxonomy): Bacteria > Patescibacteriota > Patescibacteriia > UBA11705 > JABHMO01 > JAZDPK01. The sequence goes on along the minus strand of JAZDPK010000025.1, from coordinate 3,545 downwards.
TCCGCGCGATCTCCTGGTGAATATCCCGGGCGACGGCTGGCGGAAGATCAACGAAGCCAACGCTTACGGCGAAGCGAGCGATCCGGGCAGCGGCGGCGAGCTGGCCCGGGCGGTTCTGCAAAACACGCTGAACATCCCCATCCATTATTACGTGCGCGTCGATTTTGTCGGCTTTGAAGAAATAATCGACGAACTCGGCGGCGTGAAAATCAAAGTCGAGCGCGGCTTCACCGACTACCAGTATCCGACCGACGATTTCAAATACCAGACCGTTTCCTTCCAGCCGGGCGTCCAGACTCTGGACGGCGCCGTGGCGCTGAAATACGCCCGCTCCCGCCATGGCGACAACGGCGAAGGCTCGGATTTCGCGCGCAGCCGGCGCCAGCAGCAGGTCATGCAGGCGGTGAAGGACCGCGTCATGTCGCTGAATTTTTTCCTGAATCCGGCGAAAATCACCAAAGTCGCCAATAAGCTTTCAACCCGCCTGCGCACGGATCTGCAGCCGTGGGAAATGCTCGCCCTGGCGGAAATCGTTGAAAACATCGACGTCAAGCAGGCGAAAACAAAGATTTTCGACGACTGCCCCGGCGGCATGCTCCGTGCTTCGGCGACGAGCGAAGGCTATTATCTTGAGCCGGCCGGCGGCAATTTTTCGCAAATCCAGTATTTCGTCGAAAATATTTTCAGCGGCGTTTCCGAAACGCTCCGCGAGAATAAAATCGTCAAATTGGAAATCAGGAACGGCACGGAAATCAACGGCCTGGCGTCGGCCGCGGCCGCGGAATTGAAGCGGTTCGGCTACCAGATCGACAAGGTCGGCAACGCGCCGGCGCAAAATTATTCGCAGACGATGATTTACAAATTATATGCTAAGGATATGCCGGAGGCTTCGGAATTCCTGCAAAAAAAATACAACGCGCAAATAATTTCCGAGCAAATACCGGAATGGATCAAAGAAGAAGCAGCGCCGGATCTGGACTACTTGATCATTCTGGGCGAAGATGCTAGTCTAAACGGATAAAGATAAATCTAATCACAAATAACACGAATAAGCTCGAATTATCACGAATGTCTTAAGATATTTGCCTTAAATAATTCGTGCCAATTCGCGATCAATTCGTTCATTTTCGTGAAGGAAATTCATGTATTTAATGAAATTATGAAAATGTTAAACAAAAAATATCCAATTGTCGCCCTTGTCGGCCGCACCAACGTCGGCAAGTCAATGCTTTTCAACCGCCTGACGGAAAAAAAGAAAGCGCTTGTTTCAAATATTCCGGGTACGACCCGCGACCGGCGCTACGGCGAATGCGCGTGGCAGAGCGAAACGGTCACCGTCACCGACACGGCCGGCCTTGACGTGGAATCGAACGCGGAAATCGACATCCAATCAGTGAAGCACGCGAAAGCGGCGATCGCCGAGGCGGATCTTGTCGTCTTGGTCGTTGACTGCCGCGCCGGGCTCCTGCCGCAGGACAAGGAATTCGCGCTCATGCTGAAGAAGATGAAAAAACCGGTCGTCCTGGCCGTCAACAAAGTCGAATCGCAAAGGCAGATGAACCAGACCGCCGAATTTTACAAGCTTGGAATCAAGGACGTTTTTGCAGTGTCCGCGAAAACCGGCTCCGGCACCGGCGATTTTCTGGATTTTGTCTTTCAATGGTTGAAAGACAACAAAAAATTCCAAGCCAAATCGGCAGAATCCGTTTTTGTCCGCGAAATCCGCATTGCTTTAATCGGCAAGCCGAACACCGGCAAGTCTTCTTTATTGAATAGAATCGTGGGCGAAGAAAAATCAATCGTTTCCTCCGTTCCCCACACCACGCGCGACAGCCAGGACGTGTCGGTTGAATATATTCCAAACGAATCCGCAGAATCCCTGCCTGCCGGCAGGCAGGCGTTTGTTAATCCGCAAAATCCGTATCTTTTGACATTCACGGATACCGCCGGTATCATCAAAAAAAGAAAAATAAACGACAAGCTGAAAAAATACAGCATCGAGCAGAGCATTGAAAGCTTGAAAAAAAGCGATATCGTATTGTTGATGATCGACGTCAGCGAGCCTGTGACGATTCAAGACAAGCATTTATCAAGGGAAATATTGGAAAACGGCAAATCGCTGATCTTCGTCGTCAACAAATGGGATTTGCTTAAAGACAAGACCACTTCCAGCGATAAAGAATACATTGATTTTCTGCACGGCCACTTTCCGTTCCTGACGTGGGCGCCGATCATCTTCGTCTCCGCCGCCACCGGCGCGAAAATTCAACGATTGATTGAAACTATCATTGAAATCTACGAGAACCAACACAAGCTGGTGACAAAAAAACAAATGAGCGACTTTTTGCAGCGCATATTAAGGAAGCAGACGCCTCAGCCGAACAAAGCCGGCAAACATCCTTATCTGCACGAGATCAAACAGGTCGGCACCGATCCGCTCACTTTCGAAATCATCGCCAAGCGGTCGGAATCGGTCACTTTCCCCTACCGCCGCTACATCACGCGCGAACTGCGCGACACGTTCGGGTTCAAGGGTTGCGGCATAAAATTGCGCTTGAACGAAGAAGAATAATTCTGGCACAAGGTAAGGAACAAAAATTTTTGTTCCTTACCTCAACGCAGACATACATCATATGAAATTAATCTTGGGCCTCGGCAATCCCGGCGCCAAATACCTCGGCACCCGCCACAACATCGGCTTCGCAACGCTTGATTTTATTTACAACGAATGGCTGAAAGAGCAATGCTTTACTGTTTGGTCGGAGAACAATAAATTTCAGGCGCTTGTTTCCGAAGGAAATTTAAACAACGAAAAAATCATCTTGGCGAAGCCGACAACGTTCATGAATAATTCCGGCATCGCCGCTCAAGCGATCGCTTCTTATTATAAAATCGAACCGGAAGACATCATCATTATTCACGACGAATTGGATGTTCCGTTCGGCGAATTGAAAATTCAAAAAGGCCACTCCAGCGCCGGCCACAACGGCGTGAATTCGATCATCGAGCATTTGGGCGCGCAGGATTTCACCAGAATAAGGATCGGAGTGGGTAAAGCCGACCGCAAACAAATTGGCGACGCGGCGGAATTCGTGTTGAAAAAATTCAGCTTGTTCGAAAAACTGAAAATGAAAGATCTGCAAAAGAAAGTTTTGGCGGAATTCAAAAAATTGTTTTAAAAAACACCACTCCCATGATATGTAGCATGGGAGTGGTTTTATTTTGAATATATTACCCCGCACTCGCCCGCCTTGCCGCAGCTCAAGGCGGAGGCAAGTTGTGCGGGAGGAAAAATCACTCGAGACGCACCCTGACAGCCGCCTTCGTTAACACCTACGCATAAAGCTTCGGTGTTCAAGAAAACTACGGTGGCCGGGACGAGTCAGGGGTAATTTAAACCGCTCTCTGCAAAAGATGAGATACATAGGTAACACCTCTAAATTGCCTAATATGGTAAAATAGAGGGTATAAAGCGTTACACTAATGTATCTCATCTATGACAACATCTTATCAAAAAACAAAGATTTTTAAAACAATCCATTGGC
>JAZDPK010000024.1:0-24608 GCA_043797615.1 Parcubacteria group bacterium | reverse complement strand
CGCGCACTAGGCGGCAAGGCCTTGGCTAAGCTCGCAAGCCCGTTGGCGCGAAAAAAATCTCCTGACAAGGAAAGTACTTTGCCAACATCAATGCGGACACGACGAACAACTTCGAAAACTGTTTGATCTTTTTTCATTCGACACCTCCTTTTTTTAGATTTAAGGAACAATTAACCAATATATCATTATACAGCATCGAAATTGCTTTGTCAAGGCGCGCCTTGCAAATATTTATTTAATATGATAGTATGAAAATACCGTAAAAAGAGTGTGGTTAGTAAGTTGTAGTGAGTAGTAATCAGGGTAATAAACTATAAATTAACTATCAATCAACTTTAATAAACTATTTTTCATACGTTCCTGCGGCTTTTAGCTAAGAATTCGCATAGAATATTCGGCTAAGCTGTGGAAATTGTAAACATTATGCTGAATCCAAAGAAGAAACAGGCGATCATCAACCAGTTCAAGACGCACGAAAAGGACACCGGCTCGTCGGAAGTGCAAATCGCCATTTTGACCGAAGAAATTAAGGAATTAACCAAGCATTTGCGCAGCCACAAGCAGGACCATTCGTCCCGGCGCGGCTTGCTCCGCAAACTGGGCGAACGCCGGAGACTGCTCCGCTACTTGGAAATCGACAACGAAGAAAGCTACGCCAAATTGGTCGAAGCTTTGAAATTGAAAGCGACCAAGCGATCCATCAAAGAAGAAGAAATCAAGCGCATACTGGAGGAAGAAGACCAACTCGAAGAAGCGGACATCGACCGCGACGAAACAGAGAAAAAAAACACTGAAGAAGTATAATAAAACATTGGCTTGTCTTCGGATGAGCCTTGTTTTTAAATAAATCTCAAAATCCAAAGCACAAAACGCAAAATAAATTTAAAAAATAAAGTTAAAAATTTAAAATAATTAAAATCGACTTTCATTTTATTTGCGCTGTTTTGCAGCTGTTTCGCGTAGCGGCGCGTTAAATTTATTTGACGCCCGGTTACGCTAAATACAAGCCGAACGGCGCAACTCGATGAAAGCAAAAAAAGTATGGCAATGCAAAAATTCGAAACCGAAGTCGCCGGCAAAAAGCTGATCATCAAGACCGGCGAGTACGCCAAGCAAAGCAACGGCTGCTGCACCGTGCAGTACGGCGACACTATGGTGCTCGCCACCGTCGTCATCAACCAGAAGCCGCGCGAAGGCACGTCATTCTTCCCGCTCATGGTCGAGTATGAAGAAAAAATGTACGCCGCCGGAAAAATCAAAGGCGGACGATTCATCAAGCGCGAAACACGGCCGACCGACGAGGCGATTTTAGTCGCCCGCATGATCGACCGAGGCTTGCGCCCGCTCTTCGACGAAACCATCCGCCGCGACATCCAAGTCGTGGTCACGGTCCTGTCGATCGACGGCGAAAACGATCCGGACATATCGGCGATCATCGCCGCGTCAACGGCAATCCACATTTCCGACATTCCGTGGAACGGCCCTCTGGCCGGCGTCCGCGTCGGACAGATCGAAGGCGAATGGGTGCTTAACCCGACTTATACCGCCAGATTGAAATCAAATCTCGACCTGGGTTTTTCCGTCTGCCGCGACAAAGTGATGATGGTGGAATCGAGCGCCAGCGAAGTCGACGAAAAAACCGTTTTCGAAGCGTTCAAATTCGGCATCAAGCACGCCCGCAAAATCACGGATTTGATCGAGGAAGCGCGCGCCGGCGCGGGCAAAGAAAAAATCTCCGTTACCCAGATCGAACCGATCGAAGAACTTGATGAAAATCAAAAGAACAGCCTTAATGATTTGATAAAAATTCAGGAAGAATGCAAGGAATTGGCTTTGAACAATTTGCACAAATACTTGTTTAACATTCCGCAAGGCAGCAAGCGCGAACGAAAAGACATTCTGCATAAATTGGAAGACGAACTGACCAAATTTTTAACTGACAAACAAGTCGGCAAAGAGCGCCGCGAAAAAATCCTGGCGTTTTTCCCGGAATTCATCGAAGCGGAAATCACCAAAGCAGTATTGGAAAAAGATCTGCGCGTGGACGGCCGCAAGCTGGATCAAATCCGCGCCCTCGAATGCGGCGTCGGCATGATTCCGCGCACGCACGGCAGCGGCGTCTTCAACCGCGGCGAAACGCAAGTGCTCTCGACCGTAACGCTCGGCGCGCCCGGCGACGAACAGGTGCTGGAAGGCATGGAAACTTCCGGAAAAAAGCGCTACATGCATCATTATAATTTCCCGCCGTATTCGGTGGGCGAAGCCAGCCCGATGCGCGGCGCCGGAAGGCGGGAAATCGGACACGGCGCGCTCGCGGAAAAGGCGATCGTCCCGGTCTTGCCAGATAAAAACGAATTTCCTTATACCATCCGCGTTGTTTCTGAAGTTTTAAGCTCAAACGGCTCCAGCTCCATGGCTTCGACTTGCGGATCAACGCTGGCTTTAATGGACGCGGGCGTGCCGATCAAAAAGCCGGTCGCCGGCATTGCCATCGGCCTTGCTTCAAATGACAAAGGCGAATTCAAAATTTTAACCGATATCCAAGACCTTGAAGACGGCAAAGGCGGCATGGACTTCAAAGTCGCCGGCACGAGGGACGGCATCACTGCCATTCAGATGGACACGAAAACATTGGGATTGACTTTGGAAATCATCGAACAGGCGCTGGATCGCGGCAAGAAAGCGCGAATGGAAATTCTGGACTGCATCGCGAAAACAATCGCCGAGCCGCGCAAAGAATTGTCGCAATACGCGCCGCGCATCGAGATCCTGCACATCAATCCGGACAAAATCCGCGACGTTATCGGACCGGGCGGCAAAATCATCAACAAAATCATCGACGAAACCGGCGTGGCGATCGATATTGAAGACGACGGCTCGGTCTTCATCACTTCTGTTTCAGCCGACGGCATGGCCAAAGCGGTTGAAATCATCAAAAGCATCACGCGCGAAGCAGTAGTGGGAGAAATCTACGCCGGCACGGTGGTGAAAATAATGGATTTCGGCGCGTTCGTGGAAATATTCCCGGGCACCGACGGCCTCCTGCATATTTCGGAAATCACGAACAAAGAGCGGGTGAACGACGTGCGCAAATATCTGAAAGAAGGCCAGCAAGTAAAGGTCAAAGTGTTGAATATCGACAAAGAAACCGGCAAAATCAGCCTGTCAATTAAAAAAGCGTAAAAAACATATGGCTTGGAAAAATTTTATCGAAAATATCCTGCCCCGGGCCATTCCAGCCAGGCCGGAAGACAAGTCGCGCATCATGGAGCGATTGAATTATGTCGGCGCGGATAAGCTGACGCCGACGCAGATGCGGAAACTGCGGCGCCAAGCAGCGGAAAATTTTCTCGGCGCCGCGTCCCGGCGGCCGAACTGGCCGAACCGCGTCGAGGAGCTCTGGCAGGAAAGCGGCGACAAGAGATTTACATTGAACTAATTGTTCTGATAAAAACAGGGGATTTGATTCCTCTGTTTTTGTTTTTCAACCTGAATGAAATTTTATTTGTAAAGAAATAAAAAACCTGCCGAAGATATCGATCTTGGCAGGTTTTGATTTTTAAGTTCCGAAAGCGCCTCTGCTCAAGCGCTGTATTTCCGCCAGCCTTTCGCTTTCTGTTTTTTCTTCCGCCGGCGCAGGGACGACTGCTTCACTCGCATCCGGCGGCTTGGGAAAAAGCTCTTTCGACTCAGCCGCGGCATTATATGGCGTCAGCACTGCCGCTTCGGGCAATTTGTGGATCATGAACCGGTCGATTTCGTATTTGGCGCCGAGCTCGCCCAGAAAGTTATGCAGCTTGACCGGAGAAAAATCGCGGCGCCAGAAGACCGCGGCGCAGATGCAGCCCGACTCGATCCATTGCCCGTTGTCGTCTTTGCGGTGATGCTCGATAAAACAGAGGGACTGTTTATTCTCGCCGGGAACGTAATAAGACGACAGGGTGTAGCTTTCACTCCATTCGTTGAAAAACGTTTCCAATTCCCGAACCAGATCCTTGTCCGGCTTCTGATACGGAATCACGACAAAATGGCCTGACCAAAAAAAATTCAATCCATGGTTTTTTCCTATTTGATCAAACATTGCCCGCTCCTTTCTTTTCTAATGTAATAAGGTGAAGATTGCCGTTGTAAATCACGTTAACCGCTGCCAGAGCGTCGAAAAGATTGTTTTGCCAGGCGAAATCGGCGAAAAATTCTGCCAATCGCCACAAGCTCTGGCCGTCGCCAAGTCCGACGATCAATAAGCCGCCGGTCATCCAGACGCCTTTTTCTTGCGCCAGGTTCTGCCAGAAGAATTGGGTTTTGGCGTCCAGGTCATAAATAACGCTGGAAAATGTTTTTTTCGCCGCTTCAAACAATTTTTCTTGGCTGGCGATATTAAGCTGGGGCAAAATTATGACCGCGGCTTTATCCAAATTATGAACAGCAAACTTGTACATGCAAACCTCCTTTTTGAATGAACAAAACAACACCGTATAATCTTACAGCCAAACCAATGAATTGCAAAATAAGTTTTCCACAGCCGAAAACAGCAAAGGCCGCGATTTTACCTTTTGTTATTTTTGCGGTAGAATTGAATTAAACACCCGTATGCCGCATTTCTGGATAAAATTCTGCTTATTCTGCCTGTCCGTTATTTTTTTTATCGGCGGAATCGTTTTCATTTTAAATTATCATGCGGACAATCTGATCGTTGCCGCGCCGGCCAACGCCGAAGCGTATTTTCACGGCGATCCGCGACTAATCGCCAAATTACCTGACAAGCAAGCCGGATTTGTCTATGATTGGCTCGTTGCCAAAAGCGCTTTAAAACGCGATCAGTGGCAAAACGCGCTGCAAGCAGTCAAACATGAGGTCGCTGTCTTCACGCTCAACCGGCAAGCGTTCGGCTTGATCAAGAACAACAAACAAAATCGGAAAACGCTTTTCATAAACAACATTTCTTATTCAGAATACCGCGGATACGCTTATTTTCCGGCTTTGAACGTTGACGGCTTGGATTTTTCCGGCGACAATTGGATCAAGCGATCGCGAAAAAAAATCAATTCCGCTGATATCGACGTTGTTTTAAAAAATTTGGCGAGTTTGAACATTCCCGCTTCCGCCGGATCGACAGAACCGGTTGCCGCTTTAGCCTATTTATCGAAACACGGAATTAAAATAAATGTATTCGGCCAAGTCGGCGCCATAAATGTCAGTTCATTTAAGCCAAACATCGCAAACATACCGAACAATGCGTCTTTATATTTTCAAGGACTTGAACCAAGCGCCATCAGCCAGAAAGCGCCGTATTCCCTGAAAAATTTCAATTTTCTGATGCTTAAATCGCTAAGCGGACCGGTGGAATATCTTTCAGCCGGCAGCGGCTTCCTGATTTACGCGCTTAAAGAGAATAATGAACTGGCAGACATAAAAAGCAGTATTCTGAACGTTCTGGCGAACATCGCCCCGCGCCAAATTGCCAAAATCCTGCCTGATTCGACAAAAAGTATTCAGCTTATCGCCGACCCGAGCGCGTGGAAATTCAACGATTCAACGGAAAACAACATCCAAATTTCATCGATAAAAGAACCAAAAGCGCAAATAGACTTGAAAATCTCAGCAATCGACAAATTTTATGTGATTGCCAATAATATAAACAATATAAATGCCGCTGCAAATCTCAAAACCAATGATTTATTTGGCAATTGCTCAAAATTTAGCAAAAAAAATCTAATTTTCATTAATCCATCCGCATTTAGATTGGATAAATATCTGAATAGCATTATAATTAAAAATATTAATTCTGATAAAATCTTTATTTGTCTACACTAGTGTAGACAAACACTGTTGATAAGTCATGCTAATCAACAGAGTTATCCACAGTTTATCATACTAAATATATTGACCTTTGGCTAAATTTAGTAAAATGAATAAAAATATGCATAATAATTGACTGATTGTTTTTTATATGCTATAATAGAGATGCAAGATATTGATCAACGCATCAATTTTTTCAAAATCGTTCATTCTGTTCTTTATTCCCATGCATTCCTTGCGAAGCCATGGGAAAACAATCTACTCTTCACTCTTCTTCTTTTGGATCCGCGCCTTTCGGATCCGAGCAAAAAACAAAAATAAAAACGAAATTTACGGAGAACCTCTCATGGCACTCTCCAAAGAAGGGTACAATTGCCAATTGGCAGGCACAACAAAATGTCCTCTAAATCATGCTTTCTCCGGATAACCTTATCAGCGGACAATCAAATCGATTTGCCGATTTTCCCTTGACACGGTTATCCGCGGAAGCGCCCTTACAGAGGACGCGGCGCGAACTAGCCACTAAACAATATAAATTATTGGGCTTAAAAGTCCGCGCCTTTTCATTTTAAACGAAACCTATTGCATTATTTTAAATTATGATATACAATGCATTGCCGTTGCATATTGACAATTTGGAAGCCGAGGCAGATGAATAGAGATGAATCAAGGAGGCGGCCATGGATCCATATTCGCACAATGTACGCTCGACGCATGGACAGATTGCGGAAAAAAAACGCGACGAAGCCAGAGATCGCAAAGTTTTTTTCCAAATGATAAAGCCGGGCGCTGTTTTCAGCTGCCTGCATATGGTGGATGTCACGGGAATGCACATGAAGATTAAGGTTGAGAAATACTATCTGGCGGAAAAGCCGAATTGCGCGATTGAATGGCAAGTGATCGAATTGAATGCGGAAAACACCAGAATCATTTACCAGGAAAGCCAATGCAAAACGATCGAAATCACTCTGTCGCGCCGGATCAAGCCGCTGGAACCGATTTTCGAAAAAATAAACGAAAAAGAAAGTTGCTTGATACCGATCGAAAGAGTGAAAAATACCCGCTGGCAATGGGAAGTACTGCCTTTTACGGAAGAAAACATCGAGCTGATTTTCCGCGAAGCGGATTTGACGCGGACGCTGATCCATTTCCAGGAAATGAATCAGTTGAAAATCCATTCAATCTGACAAAAAAGATAGGGGGGCGCGCGGCCGTCTTGAAAAAGCATCGCATTGCCATCTCTATCTGCCCCAGCTTCCAAAACGCCGATGCAAGCGCCGAACAACGCCAGGCGGGCTTGTTTTAAATTGCGAAATGCTTTATAATGCAACCATCAAGCATATGAATAAAAAAGACCTCCAAGAAATAAAAGACATCCTGATCAAAGAAAAGGCCAACCTCGAAGAAGAGTTGAATAAAATATCAACCAAGAATCCGCAGAATCCGGAAATTTTGGAAGCTCAATTCGAGGATTACGGCGCCGACGAAACCGACAACGCGTCGGAGGTTGTTAAATTCGGCCTGAATATCACTCTCGAACGGACGCTGGAAAAATCTTTGAAAGACGTTGACAAAGCGCTGGAACGGATTGAAAAAGGCGCTTACGGCGTCTGCAAATACTGCCACCAGCCGATCGACATCAAGCGGCTGAAAGCGCGCCCGACTTCGAGCGCCTGCATCAGCTGCAAGACCAAATTAAAAGCGCTGTAATCCAATGAAACGCTCATTAAAAATAATCGTCTTGTGCGTTTCCGTTGCCATGATTGCGATCGACCAGTCGATTAAAATTTTAATCATAAACAAAATCCCGTTCGCCGGGGTTTTTATTTTTAACGGAAAATCATTGCACTTGAAATTGGAATTGATGATGAATAAATTCTTCGCTTTCGGAATAAACCTGCCGGACGTATTGACGTTCGTAATTCCCATCGCGGCAATAACCGTTCTGGCGGCGTATTGTTTCATTTTATTCAGAAAAGACGATTTACGGTCTGGCGCGGCTTTGGCAATAATCGCCGGCGCCGCAATATCGAACCTGGCCGACCGCGTCTTCCGGCGCGCCGTGGTTGATTTCTTTTCGATAAGAATATATAATTTCGAATGGCCGTCGTTCAATTTCGCGGACGCGGTGATTTCGATGGGAATTTTATACTTAATTATTGTTTTATTGAAAAGAGATAAAGATGCGGGCGCAACGACGTAATTTTAAACTTGATTCAAACGGCATATGAAAAAAATATTGGGGGTTGTTGTTTTTTCCTTTTTGTTGACACCGCTGTTTTTTGCCAACGCCGAAACTCAGCCGGCCGCCGCGGGAAAACCGGTCGGCGTTTACATTTTCACGCAAACCGGCTGCCCGCATTGCGCCAACGCCCTGGCTTTTCTGAACAATTACAAAGCAACGGTCAACTCCAACCTGACAATCCGCGAATTCGACCTGGTCGCGCATCGCGAATACGTTGACAAATTCTTCCAATTCGCCGCGGCGTACAAAGCGCCAACCGAAGCCGTGCCGGTGGCTTTTGTCAACGACAAATTCGTTGCCGGCGACCGGATCGACAATTTAAAAATACTTCTTGACGATTGCGGAATACGCGCCTGCGTTGATCCGCAACAATTTGTGAACGAACATCCGGCGACCGGCTCGACGCAAAAAAACAATTCAATCATCGGCTACATTGTGATCGGCGCGGTCATCATTGGCGGCGGATTGATCGCCGTGAACAAATTTTTCTGAATCGCATTTCATTCTAAACTGAAAAATGGCTGACGCTTTGAGCGAAGGCTATTTTTAAATTAACTATGCTTCAACAAATCAATCCGATCGCCGGCAATAAAAAAGCCGCCCGGTGTTGCGCCGAACGGCTTTTTGAATGAAACAAGAAAAAAATCAAAGGAAAAAATAAAAAAGTTAAAAAACAAATTAAAAACTTCAAATTATTTCCATCGGGACAACGACCGCGGGACGCGCGCCCAGCGTATCACTGGAAAAATTCGGAAAGAACCAATAGACCCTGACTCGATGATAATACGGATCCCAATTGCCATAAACGCCGCCAGACGGGCAGGCGGAGGCCAAACACCAAGACGCATTTGACTTTTCGCCATCACTATCCCAGGCGTCAAACCGATGATCTTGATTCAACGCGCACTCTTGTCTCTGCGCGAAATAATACTCGCGCAAAGCCATGCCATTCCACTTCCGTTCGTTGAACAGCTTTTCTTCCTGCGGAAAAGTCAGCCCCTTGGTTTCTTGCGGAATAGGCGATGAAGAATACAACCATAAATACGCGCCGCGCCGCAACTGCGCTTCCTTGTCAGTCAGCGCGCTTTGTTCAACGCCCTCTTCTATGAACGACGGATGATACTGCTGATCCATTGGCAACCCGGCCAAGCGCCGATCTGCCAAACGCTTTTTGTAATTAATAATGGAAATACTTTCCTGCAATGCAGCCGCCGGAAAAATAAGGCCTTTGTCAAATACCACCAGGCCGAAATCGCCTCCCAGCGCGCCGCGAATCTTGTCCTGATTTTCCAACGAAAAACGCGGTACTTTGGGCAATGCGTTTGCCAGATTGGCAAAGCCGTTGGAACGAAACATTTGCTTTGACGCGGCCAGCGCTGCGCGAACGTCCAAACTTACTTTCCTTGTTACCGTGAACACTGCGGAGTTTTTCATGGAATTTCTCCTTTCCATAGGAAATCATTTTAATGTTAAATTGTGAAACAACATTCACTGTTCCGTGATAATTTATCATATCAAATTATTATTCGCCTGTCAAGCGCGCCTTATGCGAATTTTAACCACACCCCGCATTTGCGATGCGTTGAAAATTAAAGTAAAATGTATTCGATACAGCAAGACGAGCGAGACCAGCAAGACCAGTAAAACAAGTTTATTTTGATAACTTATCATCATCGTTGACTTGTCTTGCTTGTTTTACTTGTTTCACTTGTCTTGCATTCTTCTATGTTTTTTAAGGTTAACTCCTGCGCCGCCATCGGCCTGAATTGCGAACTGGTTGAAGTCGAATCCGATCTGTCGCCTTATCAGCAGACCGCTTTTGTGATTGTCGGCTTGCCGGACGCGGCGATTCAAGAAGCGAAAGAGCGCGTGCGCTTGGCCATCGACAACAGCGGACTTGAATTTCCCAGGCCGAGAATAACGGTGAATTTGGCGCCTGCTGATTTAAAAAAAGAAGGCCCGTCGTACGATCTGGCCATGGCTGTGTGCATTCTGCAGACAACGCGCCAGCTTTTTGCCGACGTGAGCGACTCGCTTTTTGTCGGGGAATTGGCGCTGAACGGCGAAACGCGGCATACGAGTGGAATATTGTTGACTACGCTATTCGCGAAAGAAAAAGGGTTTAAAAATTTATACATTCCGGAAGCGGACGCGGCCGAAGCGTCGATCATTTCCGGATTAAACATTTTTCCGGTTAAAAGCTTGAAACAACTTTATTTCCATCTGCAGGGAGCGGAAAAAATCGCGGCGGCAAAGAATGACGAATGCCGGACATCGATCGCGCCGGATGAAAAATTCGAAACCGATATGGCGCACGTCCAAGGCCAAGAGCAGGCGAAACGGGCGCTGGAAATCGCGGCCGCCGGCGGACACAACGTGCTTTTCAACGGACCGCCCGGATCTGGTAAAACCCTGCTGGCGCGGGCAATGCCTTCAATCCTGCCGGCCATGTGTTCGGAGGAAATTCTTGAAGTGACTAAAATCTATTCCATGGCCGGACTTCTGGCATCCGGAAAGCCGGTTGTCAATCAGCGGCCGTTCCGTTCGCCGCACCACACGAGCTCGGGCGTGGCCCTGGTCGGCGGCGGCAAATTCCCCAAGCCCGGAGAAATCAGCCTGGCGCACCGCGGCATATTGTTTCTCGACGAGCTTTCCGAATTCCCGCGGCAAGTGCTGGAAAACTTAAGACAACCGATGGAAGACGGAGTTATTTCAATTTCCCGGGCGCAAGAAACCTTGATTTTTCCAGCGCGCTTCACGCTGGTCGCCAGCAAAAATCCCTGCCCGTGCGGCTATTACTCCGATCCGGAGAAAAGATGCGTCTGCGCGCCGGGGCAGATTTTAAAATATCAGAAAAAAATTTCAGGACCGATTATGGACAGAATCGATCTGCACGTGGAAGTGCCGCGCATAAAATTTGAAAAAATGCAGCAAGAAACGCAAAACGAAACTTCGGCGCAGATCCGAACAAGGGTTGAAGCGGCGCGCGCAATTCAGCGGCAACGATTTAACGGAACAAAAACGCAAACCAATTCGGAAATGAATCCGCTTGAAATAAAAAAATTCTGCGCCGTGGAGCAGAGCGGAATGGATCTTCTCAAATCCGCGGTCAACCAGCTTCATCTGTCCGCCCGATCGTTCCATCGAATTTTAAAAACCAGCCGCACGATCGCCGATTTGGAACAAGCACCGGATATTTTGTCGAATCACGTCGCCGAAGCGCTGCAATATAGGCCAAGGGAATGAAGCAAAGCACAAAACTCAAAGCCCAAAATTCAAAATAAACTTAAAATCTAAAATTTAAATAAATCATTCAATAAAAAAACGCCATTGGGTATAACCAATGCGTTTTTTTATCTAACTGTTCTTATTGTTTTTAAATTTTAAACTTTGAGCTTTAAATTTATTTTGAATTTTGTGCTTTGTGCTTTGAATTTAATTAATGTACGACAGCGGATTCTTCCTAACGCCGCTGATGATGATTTCAAAATGCAAATGCGGTCCGGTGGACCAGCCGGTCGACCCGCTGAGGCCGATGACCTGGCCCTTATCAACCGTTTCGCCGGCTTTCACGAGTATCCGGTTCAAATGGGCGTAGCGGGTCTTGATGCCGTTGCCATGGTCGATGATCACGTTGTTGCCGTAGCCGGTGCTCCAGCCGGCCAAAACCGCCGTGCCGTCTTCCGCCGAATAAATCGACGAATTGATGGCGATGCCGATGTCAAGTCCCTGGTGGCGCCAGCTGAAATATTGCGTAATGCGGTGAATTGCCGCCGGCCAAATTAAACCGGAAACGCTTGCCCGCGCGCCTAAGCCTGATTCGAAGAGCTGGGTGATTGGCGACACTTTCGGAACGGCCGAAGAAGCGATCGAGCGCGGAACGATTTTTTTGCCGCCCGGAATGATCAGTTCCTGGCCGATGCGGATGTCAGAGGCGTTAAACAGATTGTTGAAACTGATAATCTGATTCTGGCCGATGCCATACTTTTTCGCGATGCTGCCGACCGTTTCCCCGCGCGCCACTAGGTGCATTACGCCGGAAACCGGCAGAATTTCCAGCTTGTCGCCGAGATGAATTATTGCGCGCGATCCCAGATTGTTCTGCCAGATGATCGTGTCCGCGCTGACCTTGAATTTGCCGGCAATCGAGGAAATGGTGTCGCCGCTCTGGACAATGTACGTCGCTATGCCGCCTTGGCTCGAAATGGCGCCGGACGGGCCGATTACCGCCGGCTTGATGATGTTCGGCTTGACAACGGCGTTGCCGCCCTGCGTGATCGTGGAGATGCCGGAATCGAATTGCGGTTCGCCCGAAACGTCGCCGATCGATTTCTGGCTTTGCACGCTGGCCGTATTGTCCAAATAATTAAGCGCCGGGCTCTGCGTTCTCGGCATCGCGCTGTCAATGGATAATTGCTCGTAATCTTCGGCGGCGAACAGCGAATAAACGATTGTTGTCTCGCCGAAATTGTCCTGCCGCAGATCGGCGGCGCTGATGCTGTTGGCGATGACAATGACGCCGATGACCACGAGCAGACAATGAACAAAATAGCTTTTGCTCAAAAAATAGAAAAATTTGCTCTTGGTCGGCGCGTAGATATTCAAAATCTTGTATTTTAAATAATAAAACCCTTTATACAGGGGGAAAACGATGCTGTAAAAGAAAAACCCGCCGACGACCGACAGCGGCGCTTTGAGCGCTCCGGATTTTGCCGCGATAAACGACCCGACGGCGGACGCTTTCCGCAGAAAACCGGCGGCCAGCTTAATTATGATCGGCTTCAATTTCATAGTTTTGCCCTTATAAAATATCAAATTTTAGCTTGTCCGTCAATCATTGCTTGATAATATATTTTAATTTAGCCGTTTTAATTTTAAATAAAAAAGGGAGCGGATGCGTCCGTTCCCTGCAGATTTTACCACTTGATTTCGCAGCTCGGATATTTTGAGCCGGCATAGCAGCGGATCTGTTCATAACGGTATGAATCGCTGTTTAGGTGAAAACTGTAGTAAATATATACGTCGACTTTCAAACTTTTCTTAACTTGAACTTTGGCTTTGGCGATGAAATAACTTTGGCTGATGCCGGTGGCAATATCCAAAACCTTTTCTTCCCACACTAAACGCCATTTATCGATTGCAACCTTGGCCGCGCCGCCCTTCACGCCGTTGACCGCGATACTGACGATAGTCGGCGGTTCGACTTCGATAAAACCGACGTAATCATCCTTTTCGTTGAGGAAAATATTTTTATTTCCGAAAACGCCCTTGTCGAATTTGAAATATTTGCCGAATGGGCCGTCATTGTTCTGACCGCTGAAGAGGCCGCCCGGGCAAAGCGTATTGCCGTTATTCAACGCCACGCATTTTTTTTCCGAGCGCTGATCGGTCCAACCGACCCAGAAAGGCTGCATATACGCGAAACACATCTCAAGCTTCTTCATCGGAATGCTGCTTTTGACAGAACCGTGAACAATCATGTTTTTCAATACGCTTTCCTGAAATCCGAAATATCTGCTTTTGCTTTCCTTCTTGACCGCCGGCCGCGTTTCCGCCCGCTTCGACTCACCCGGAGCGAGGCGAGCCGGCTTCGTTTCGGGCTTGTCCGCCGTAGTTTCCCTGGCCACCATAGCATCTGCGACGGTGGCAACGGCGGCGGGCGCCTTCTTTTCTTCGGCGAAAACCGCACCACAAAAAAACAAGCTGATTAAAACCGCTAAAAATTTCATGACATCCTCCTTTGTTTGCGGCATTGAACAATGCCGCATTGTTGTTAATGAGCTCTATCCGCAATCAAAGCATATTCGCCGTGCCGACTGTCCGCCCAACAACCCCTGGCTTCCATGGGATTTACTTTTTTAAACTGAAATCTTTAAGTTCCAACCACTTGATTTGGCAGCTTTTGTATTTCTCGCCGGCGTAGCAGCGGATCTGATCGTAACTATAGGAATCTAACAACGCGCTACGACGGTAGTATATCACCACTTCCACGCTGATGCCTTTTCTGAGTGTGGCCTTGGCTTTGGCGATGAAATAATATATTTTGATGTTTTTTTCTATATCCCAGACCATATCCCACAACAACGCCCATTTTTTGATGGAAACCGCGGAATTTATTTTTCCCTTGCTGTTTTCCACGGTAATCGTGACGCGCGCCGGAGTCTTGTTCTTGATTATGCCGATGTACCCGTCCTCGTTTGAACTCTTGCAATAAAAGCCGCTGGAAAATAAATCAAAATAACTTCCGTTCAAACAACGGGGAAATAAATTTCCATAACCAGGGGCGAAAATATAATTGCTGCTGTCAGAAATTCCTTGAATCGGGCAAAGCGTAGCGCCCAAAGTCACCTGCACACATCTTGACTGTTGCCGTAAGTAAGGATTCAAATAAGAATTCAACGAATAAAAAGGCTGTAAGTACGAAAATCGCATGTCAAGTTCCTTCATCGGAATGTTGATTTCAATAGAACCGTAGCCCGGAGACAAGTAAATGCCCAATACGCTATCTTTGATGCTGAAAGTTTTATTTTTTCCTTTTTTCTGATCCGCCGGCTTGGTCTCGGCCGGCTTCGACTCGCCCGGAGCAAGGCGAGACGGCTTTGTTTCCGGCTTGTCCGCCGCAGTTTCCCTGGCCACCATAGCATCTGCGACGGTGGCAACGAAGGCGGGCGCCTTCTTCCCTGCGGCGAAAACCGCTGAACAAAACAGCAAGCTGATTAAAATGACAAACAGTCTCATGATTTCCTCTCCGGATTCGCGGCATTTGTGCCGCGGGATTCCGTTCCCGCTTGGTTGTTAATGTACGAACTTAATTCACAGTGCATTTTATTAAATAAATCCACTTCTGTCAAGCGCGGTTCGCCCTTTCCGCTTCCCTTGCCTTTTCGTTAAAAATAGGGTAGTATGTAATTAAACCAATAAAAAATAAAAACCTTCATTCACAACTTATGTCTAACAGACATTTTGCCAGAACAGTCGCCCTCCAATCGCTTTTCGAATGGGATTTCCGCGGCCAGGATCCGAAGCAAATAGACGAAATTATCAATTATAATTTCAAATCCTTCGCGCCGGAATATCCGGACCATTCGTTCACGGAAAAAATCGTGAAAGAAGTGGTGGAGAAAATCAACGACATCGATAAATACATCGAGGATTACGCGCCCGAATGGCCGATCGACCAGATCACGAACATCGACCGGAATATTTTAAGAATCGGCATTTACGAGCTGATCTTCGACCGGGACATCCCGGCGAAAGTGGCGATCAACGAGTCGATCGAGCTGGCGAAAATCTACGGCGGCGAATCGTCCGGCAAATTCGTGAACGGCGTGCTCGGCTCCATTTACAAAAAAATCGGGCCGATGGAAAAAAGCGAAGACAAAGAAGGGAAAAAACAAAACAACGAAACAGCAAAACAACAAGAAAAAAAAATCAGAGACAAAAAACAAGAGACAGGCGACAAGTAATCAAGACTCTATTCGTATAATTTATATTTACATCGAAAAAATAATTTATTCTTCAGAAAGCAGTAATTAGGCCAAAGAAAAATCCGTTCAAGGCGGCGGCTTCGGCATGATTTCTGTTTTCTGTTTTTCGCATATGGAAAAAGACTTGTCGAAAATCGAAAAAAAACTGAAAATCAATTTCAAAAGCAAGGATCTGCTCAAAATGGCGCTGGTGCATCGGTCTTATCTGAACGAGCACCCGCATTTCAAGCTCGACCACAACGAACGCTTGGAATTTTTGGGGGACGCGGTGCTGGAATTGGTGGTGACGGAGAATTTATTCAAAAATTATCAGAACCCGGAAGGCGACCTGACCAACTGGCGCGCCAGCATCGTCAACGCCAAAATGCTGTCGCAGATCGCCGTCGAGCTCGAGCTGGAAGAATTCCTCTACATGAGCAAAGGCGAGGCGAAAGACACGGGCAAAGCGCGGCAATTCATCCTGGCGAACGCGATGGAAGCGATGATCGGCGCCATCTATCTGGACCAGGGCTGGGAAAAAGTGCAGGCTTTCATTGAAAAACATATTGTAAGCAAGCTGCCGGAAATCCTCGAAAAAAAATTGTATCTTGATCCGAAAAGCACTTTCCAGGAAAAAGCGCAGGAACTCGCCGGCGTCACGCCGACTTACAAAGTGCTCGGCGAATCAGGGCCGGATCACGCGAAAAATTTCATCGTCGGAATATATTTGGGCAAGTATCTGGTGGCGCAAGGCGAAGGATTAAGCAAACAAGAAGCGCAGGAACAAGCGGCGAGAAACGGATTGAAGGCGAAGAATTGGATTTAACATATGCGCCCATAGCTCCCTCCTTCGCTTCCTCGATAAACTCGGGGCTTCGGAGGACAGGCAATGGATAGAGTCCCTGGCGGAGTTTATCCCGCTTAAAGTGCACCCGTAGCTCAGCGGATTAGAGTGACTGGCTTCGGACCAGTAGGTCGCAGGTTCAAATCCTGCCGGGTGCACTTTGCGCAGAATAAAATAATTGCAGGCTTGCCCCGCACCCGAGCAAAGCGAGTAGTGCGGGGTTCGACTCCTGCTGGGCGCACTTTGTGCAAAAAATTGCAGGCTTGCCCTGCACACGAACAAAGTGAGTTGTGCAGGGTTCAAATCCTGCCGGGTGCACTTTGCGCGGGAGGCCAAGAGGTTGCCAATATATTATTTTTGATGTAGACTTTATTTGCATTTTGGATTTTGTGCTTTGCACTTTGAATTTATACAACGGGCCCTTAGCTCAGTTGGATAGAGCGCTTCCATGGCATGGAAGAGGTCAAGGGTTCAACTCCCTTAGGGTCCACCAGCCTTCGCCGCTTCGCGGCTACGGCTGGCGCAGCCAGCCATTTTCATTTAATAACGAAGGCTGTCCTCCGTAGCTCATCGAAGTTTTAACGAAAAAGAGCGAAGGAGGACTGAATGCAAAATTAAAATTTTCTTTGCCTTTTGCATTTTGATATTTACACTTATTTTTAACGCTAGGGCGCGTAGCTCAGTTGGTAGAGCAGTTGCCTCTTAAGCAATTGGTCGTGGGTTCGAGTCCCACCGTGCCCATAATCTCGCAGGAGCGAGAAAATCCAAAACTCAAAGTTCAAAATGCAAAATTGCTTTGATTGATTATTTGGAATAAATTATGCTGCGTTTTACCAAGGAAGAAAAGTAAATCGGCGAAAAACTTCAGCAAAAATTTTTGAACTGCAAAAAAAATCAGCGTTTCCCGCTGGTTTCTTTTGATTTTCTGGAAAAATATTTAAGCGCCGACGAAAAAACGCTTCTGCAAAAAATTTTATCGGTCGATCCGAAAGAATACGGCAAAAATCACACTCGGTTTTACGGATTAAAAAATATTCCGAAAAATTTAGTCGCTCTGAAAGAACAAAAATACTTTTCATTAAAAGACAAAAAGATTAAAACGGTAAACACCCAATTTCTGCCGCGTCCGGGCTACGCCGCGTTCATTAAAATGAAAAAAGCGATGCAAACGGAAATCGGAAAAACAATCAACGTCGTCTCCGGCTACCGCTCGCCAGCATACCAAGCCGCCATCTTGTTCATCAATCTTATTAATTTCAAATGGAGTGTACGCAAAACATTAAAACGGCTGACTTTGCCAGGTTGCAGCGAACATGGCAACACGGACAAACAAGCAATGGACATTCTGCCGGCGTCCGGCGTGAACAAGCTTGAAGATTTTTCCAAAACGGACGAATACCGCTGGCTCGTAAAAAACGCGAAACGCTTCGGATTCGCCTTGTCTTATCCGAAAAACAACAAATTCGGAATAATTTTCGAGCCCTGGCATTGGCGGTTTGAGAAATTAAAAAAATAAAAAGCCTCATCGGAATGCCCGGTGAGACTTTTGAATTTATCAATTTAAACGTCTTGCTCTGCTTCTTGCGCTTGCTTTTCCTTGGCCAAGCGCTTCATTTCATCGATTTTGAAAAACGTGTTGAGAAAATTTTCCAGACAAAGAGCTGTGCCCTCCTTATTGGAGAACAAAATCGTGCCGCGTACAAACGAATTCGTTCGAACGATATGGCCGACCGATTTTTCCCAGTCATCGTAGATCAAGACAATTGGAATTTTATTATGCCTGGCAAAGTTCAAGTCATGCTCGATCTCCGGCGTCACTTCGCGCACATCCGCGATGAGCAACCTGGATCTAGCCAGATGCGTTTCGTTCATCTGTTTGATTTCCTCTGGTGTAAATTTATACATCTTGTGTTGATCTGAATACTTGCCCGGAACGAAAAGGTCGACATTCATCAAATGCGCCCATTTGTCGGCCAAATTTTCAAAATAATCTATTTGGGCTTTTTCTTGATCTTTGTCCGCTGCGGTCATGGAAACATAAACGTTAAAAATTTCTTGATAATCCAACTGGATCATCATTCCGTTAAGCAATCCCAATCGGCCGGTAGTCAATCCCGTGATCAAAAGCGTTTTGATGGTTTCCGAAGTGTGGGGAATCATGTCTCCGTGATCTCCCAGTATCATTTTCATCCTCCTTTCTCAATGGATTGAAAATTGTGAGTTAATGGACAAAATTGTTAATGTTCTGTCAGCATATTACATATAATATCCCGAAATGTCAATGAAAACGGAAAAAACTGCTTTTCAAGGCGGATTTTTTGTTTTTACACATTACTGGCTACACGTTACTTTCTTTGCTTTTTATAAATCATCCGTGCTAAAATATTGTGGTATGAAGCACTTCCTGGCCGTCACCGGCAATATCGGCGCCGGAAAAACGTCCCTTGCCCGCAAATTGGCCGATTTTTTTGATTGGGAGCTTTGCGACGAGCCGTTTACCGTCAATCCTTACTTGGAAAACTATTATCAGGACATGGCCAAATGGTCTTTTCACTGCGAAACCTCGTTTTTATCTCTGCGATTGGAAAATCACATCAGCATTTTGAAAAAAGAGCATTCGGTGATCCAAGACCGCTGCATTTACGAAGGCGCGGAAATGTTCGTGCGCTATTTGTACAAAAACGGCCTGCTGAATGAAACGGATTGGCAAACCTACCGCCATCTTTACAACACCACTTGTTCGTTAATAACGCCGCCGGATCTGATCGTTTACATCAAATCATCGCCCGCGCGCTGCATTCGTAACATTAAACAACGAAACCGCGATCTTGACAGCAATGTTGATCCAAAATACATCGCCGACTTGCACGAATTGTACGAAGACTGGGAAAAAACGTTTAAAATCTGCCCGATTCTGGTCGCGAATGCGGATGAAAACGATTTTAAATTAAACGAACAGGCGTTTCAAAAATTAACCGCGGAAATTCAAGAAAAATTAAGATTATACAAGCTTCCTCTGGAATTTTCCAGCGCGAAAAGTGCATAATCTGCTTGACATTTTTAAAAAAGTTTGCTATAATGATAGTATGGTAATCAAAAAGCGCGCGATTTGACGCGTTTCCCGATTATCAAGAGTAGAGTGTTTTCCAACACTCTTTTATTTTTTGAATATTCTATGATTGCGGCGAAATCAAAATATCTTTCCTATTTTTGGAATAAAGCCGAGAAAGCGGAAACAGGCGAAGCGCCGGCTGGCGCGGAAAATTCGCTACTGTCCGTGATCGGAAGCGTTTTGTTTTGCTTTTGCCTGGTCGCCGCTGCTTCATTCGGCTTAAGCTCGATTGAAAAATTCATCGAAAACAGGCCGATCGAGCTTTTCGTTGCCGAAGCAGCTTCGGCCGCGGAAATCAGGCCGGAGGCGCAGACCGCCGATCCGTCCTTAAACGCAATTTCCGAAAACCGCGCGTCAAATTCGACAACAGACAAACCGCCAGCCGATCCGATTAAAAATTGCTCGCTTAAATTAAAAATCGCGAATTCAACGGGGAACGCCGATAACGAAGCTTGCGACGTTGCCTTAGGATTGCCTGCGAACGGTCCGCTTGTCCGCGTCGGACTCTATCATACGCCGGATCCGATTTCAATTTTGAATGATCAGGGCTGGCAGATCTTCGACGACCAAAACAAGCTGCTCGCCACTGTGCCGGCCGGAAAAAAAATCACTTTCGCATATTCGCTCACGGCCGGCCTGCCTACCGGCCAGGCAGGCAAATTCAGCTTTACTTTTGAAAACGAAAAAATTTCGACTGCGCGCAATTTAATTTTAAAAAATTTCAATAACGGCGTTTTCACGATCGCCAGTTTAATCGACAAGAACAAAAGGCCGGCGATCAATTTCAATCGGTTCGGCGGCGACCTGGAAATCAAATTTTTCAACAAAAAAGACCGCGTGTGGGTGGTGGAATCTCTGCCGCTGGAAAATTATTTGAAAGGCCTGAAGGAAACTTCGGATAATGACCCAATAGAATACCAAAAATCAATTGTTGTCGCGGCCAGAACATACGCCCTCTACCATGCAAACAAATTCGCCGGCCAAACATCTATTTTCGACGTGTACGCCGACTCGCGCGACCAAGTGTACAAAGGATTGAATAATGCCGGCGCCCTGCCGCATCTGGCGCAGATCGTCGATTCCACCGACGGCATTGTCGCTTCATACGGCGATGGCGTCATTCTTGCCTATTATTCGGCCCGCAGCGGCGGCAAAACAACCGGCGTCAAGAATGTTCCGTATTTGCAGTCCGTGGCCGCCCCGTACACCAAATCAATGAAAAAATGGGGACACGGCTTGGGCATTGACATGTACGACGCAAGGGAAAGAACAAAAAAAGATAATTGGACGTACGATCAAATTTTAAATTACTATTATACCGGCATTCAATTGCAAAAGATTTATTAAAGCAGAAGTGAAAGAAGAAGAGTAAGAGGTGTAAGGGGTGTTAGAAGTGAAAAACATCTGCAGATATCAGTTTATTTGCGAGCCCGTGTCCAGCCTCTGTCATTGCGATGGAGCGGAGCGGAAGAAGCAATCATCAATACTTAATATAGCGAAGCAATCTTGGATAATTACCAAATGAAACTAAGCGAATTCATTTAAATACAAATTAAAAACTAAAAATTAACAAAAAATTTATGAGCGAAAAAATGCCAATGTCCCCGGAAAAGCCGGAAGAACCAAAAATCAAAGAATCTTCGTCTGTTGCGGATTCTGTAACAGATGCATTTAAAAAATTACCTATTGGCGGCTGGAAAAAAGGCCTTTGGGGCAATACTGTATACGATCCCAATGCGAATTTCGGATTAAGAGCGTCGGTTAAAGTCAACATTGATAAACCGCCGGTCACACCTGCATCAGAGGAAGAAAATTTAGCCAGATTGAAAAACGCCCTAAAGAATAAACCGGGAAACGAATGGCTGAAAGATGCATTTAAAGAGCCACGGGAGTTAAAAGAAGAGCATGAAGTTGCATGGCATGAAAGTTATAACAGATATCTTAAAACAATGGCTGAATTAGTAGAAGAAGAATCTCTAGCAATAACTCCCATAGACCATTCAAAATTAACTCAAGAATGGCTTAATAAAAACAAGGATGTTAAAACATTCGATCAATTGCAAGAAAAACCCTCATTAAGAAATTTAGAAGATATGACACCGGAAGAAATCGACGCGCGAGTTGCAGAGTTAGAAAAATTTAAGAAAGGTTTTGAGATAAAAGTCTAGTTAAGCGCCTTCAATCTAATCAAAAGCAACAACAAAAGGGCCCGGTTAAGCGCCCAACATAAATAAAATAAACGTTGCTTGCGAAAATTGTCAGCTTGTTCATTCTAAAAATAAAAACCAAAACAAAAAAACGGGGCAAAACCCTCGTTTTTATTTTTCCGTCATACTTCGAGGCCCCGCAAATGCGGGGCACCTCAGCATGACATACATTAGACCTGATGACCGTTGCTTCCGTTCAGCTTGCGGTACTCCGACACCAGATTGCTGATGCGGCGCGCCACTTCGTCGGCATAAGGAATCTTTCTGAAAATAAACCGCTCTTTTTCCGCGGCGGTCTGGATGTAAACGTCGCCGTAGCTCAAAATTGTCGCCCAAAATCCTTTGACATCGGAAGTGATGTCCTGCATCTGTCCCAGATCCTTTTCCGAAATGACGCGGGCGAACAGGCCCTTCTGCTCGATATTGATGATCCGCTGGTTGGTGACAATCCAGACGTCGAGGTAATAATCGAGAAAATTGCTGAACGAATATAAAATGATGAACAGGTAATACGCGCTGTTCAGCAGAATATAAAGCGCCCGGTAAACTTCGTCCGCCAAAACATTGGAATAATTAACCACGACAATGTAAAAAAACGCCGGAATAAGCGCCAAAAATCCGTTGATGCAGATTATTTTGAAAACCGCGATCCAGTGCCGGCGCAAAAACATAAGTACGTGCTCGTTCGGCTTTTGATTGGGAAAATGATGGTGGCTATACATAAAAAAGTGAGTAAGGTGGGAAGGGTGAGAAAAGTGTTCATTTGGAATGTAGGGGCGAATAATTATTCGCCCGTACATATAATAAATATTGCACGAATGATTATTCGCCCGCACACCTCAAAATATTTTCCTTTTAATATATTAGTCCCGATGTGCTGAAAAGATCGAAAGTGTCGCTCCAATTTATCTGCGCGATGAGATAATACGAAACGAACAAGGCGAGCGCGGTGATAATGATATACAAAATCGTGACAATATACGCGGCAAAGCTGACAAAGCCGTATTTGGTCATGTGGTAAAGATTGAAAAAAGTGAAAAATAAAAAAATCGCGATATAAACCAGATAAACGAACAAAAACACTGATAAGGAAACTGTCATATTTTTTACAACAAGCCGGAGTTTTTTTGATTCAAATGCTTGTACGCCGCCTCTGTCACTATTCTACCACGATTTGTCCGGTTGATAAAGCCAAGCCGCAAGAGGAACGGTTCGTAAACATCTTCAATCGCTTCCATATCCTCGGCAACAGCCGCGGAAATCGTGTTTAATCCGACCGGCCCGCCATTAAACTTGTCAATTATCGTTAATAAGATTTTTCGATCGGTTTGATCCAGTCCAAGCTCGTCGATTTCCAGCATATTCAACGTTTGGCGCACGATTTCGGTATTTATCTTGCCGTTGTTTTTCACTTCGGCGAAATCCCTGATTCTTTTCAATAAACGATTGGCCACGCGCGGGGTTTTGCGGGCGCGCCGGGCGATTTCCGTTGAACAAGCATCCTCGAAATCAACGTTTAATATTTTGGCGGAACGTTTTACAATGCTGTCCAACTCGTTATCCGAATAAAATTCCAGATTAAAGCTGTTGCCGAAGCGGTCGCGCAGGGGAGAGGACAATTGCGAAATTTTCGTCGTGGCGCCGATCAAAGTAAACTTCGGCAAATCAATGCGCAGGGTGCGAGCAGACGGTCCTTTGCCAATTACGATGTCCAAAGCGTAATCTTCGAGCGCCGGATACAAAATTTCCTCAACAACGCGGTTCAACCGGTGGATTTCATCAATGAATAAGATGTCGCCCGGCTCAAGATTGGTCAGAATCGCGGCCAGATCGCCGGTCTTTTCGATTGCCGGTCCGGTGGTCAACTTGATATTTGCGCCCATTTCCCGCGCGATTATGTGAGCCAGCGTTGTTTTGCCAAGGCCAGGAGGACCAAATAACAAAACATGCTCGATCGGTTCGTTGCGCCGCTTGGCCGCTTCCATGAAAATCATCAGATTTTCCTTTATTTTCTCCTGGCCGATGAATTCATTTAAAAATTGCGGACGCAAAGTCATGTCAAAACGGCTGTCGGCGTCGCCTTCGGCAGGGGAAACTATTCGTTTGTCTTTTTCAATGTTTTTTGCCATAATCAATTGCGTTTAAGCATTATTGCCATACATTCATTCTATATTATAAATCAAAAAAAACCAAATTTTGCAAATATATGAATATAAACCTGGCTTTCGGTGCGCTCGCATATTATTTTCTGTATAAATAAGCTCTTGCAATATTATATTTATCTGGTATAATTGAAATCACGAATAAGCGCGAATTAGCACTAATTACATAAGAATTTCAGTTTGTATTTTGCACTTTGCTTTTTGCATCTTATTTATGCGGGAGTAGCTTAGTTGGTAGAGCGCAACCTTGCCAAGGTTGAGGTCGCGGGTTCGAGTCCCGTCTCCCGCTCCACATGTAAATTCAAAGCACAAAGTTCAAAGTCAGTGCAGCGCAGTCGTGCCGACAGGCTGCACTGCGCTGCCAAAATAAATTTAAAGTTTAAAATTTAAATTTTTAATTTGCTTTGGGTTTTGAATTTTGAGTTTTGTGCTTTATCAAGAGCCCGGGTGGCGAAATGGTTATACGCACAGGACTTAAAATCCTGCGGCCGAAAGGCCATGAGAGTTCGATCCTCTCCCCGGGCACCAACCTTCGCTAACGCTAAAGCTTCGGTTGGCAAGCCAATCATTGGAAAAAAAATAAACACTATTAATCTAAAAAAAACCAAATGAAAGGCGTTTTTTTATTTTAATCTGCAAAAGATGAGATACATAGGTAACACCTCTAAATTGCCTAATATGGTAAAATAGAGGGTATAAAGCGTTACACTAATGTATCTCATCTATGACAACATCTTATCAAAAAACAAAGATTTTTAAAACAATCCATTGGC
>JAZDPK010000017.1:0-18615 GCA_043797615.1 Parcubacteria group bacterium | reverse complement strand
TGTCATTGATAGAATACGGCGTGGCGCAAAGGTGGGAAAGCGCCACTAATCGAGATCACCGGTTTGACGCGTGGAACAAAGATCCGGATAAATCGCAGTGGAGCTGGCTGTTGGCTTCGACCTGCCCGTCTGGCGGCGTTTTTGGCGATTGGGATCCGGATGATCGTCAGGTCAAGGTCAGTTGGTTTAGTCCGGATCTTTCCTTTGAAGCGTTGGGCGCGCGCCCCGCGGTCGTTGTTCCGATAAAGATTTGAAGTTTGGGTTTTGATCTTTAACTTTTTAATTTTGTATTTTTTCTTTCTTGAATTTTTTAAACCGCCTGGCGCAACGCTCGGCGGTTTTTCATTACCCCACACTTTCTTGTCCGCCGACCTGTCCGCCGAAGTTTTAACGAAGGCGGAAGCTTTATGCGAAGGCGGAGAGTGTGGGCGTGTCATAATGAATTACCCAACAGCGAACCAATTGACAACCCGCATTAATACTGCTATACTGTTTTAACGTCCGTTTTTTGAAAATTCAAAGGAGGAAATATGGAACGCGAAAAAGCGACAAGAGAAGAAGAGTTGTTGTCGGTTCAGCTTTCGAAAATCAGCCCGCTCGGTTTTGCCGAAGAAATAGACCCGTTATTTTTCAGGCATCCGAGATATAAGAATGTTTATACGGAAATCGGATATTCGAAAACGCAAAAAAAATCAGTCAAAACGATTTGGGTTAGTTTGCGTCCTATCGACAAAGTGGTTGTTCTCAGTTATCGCAATTCTAACGAATTTGAGAAAGCTTATTGCATCGCCATTAATGAGTTAGTGCATGACATTTTGAAAATGTTGCTTTAAATTCTTAACCTTTTACCAGGAGGATAAATGAAAAACAGAAGCAATGCGGTTTTGACTAATCCGACGCAAGCGATGCCATTGGTCCGGGCGGCGAATCTGTGGGCCGGCGGCAACTTGACCGAGGATGATATCAGGTTGACGATGCAGGTTTGCCGGGAAATGCGCGGCAAAGAGCCGAAAGGTTCCTTGGCGCAATTGATGGCGATTAAGAAGTTGCGCGACGAGCACGATTTTCCGTCGGCAAAAGCGTCCGCCGCGGTCAAAAAGTTTTTTTTCAGCGATTAATGGCAATACGCCGTCCAAGGTCAGACTTTGGACGGCGTTTTAATTACCCCTTTTCATGTCAGGATTAGTGAACTGCGCAATGTTTGCAAAATGTTCTATAATGAGGATAAGCGAAAACGCCATCCTCATTTTTATCAATAGACGTATGAGCAAAAAACAAACAAAAAAAATAGATTATATGATAAGCGCCTGTTTGGCCGGCGTGCCTTGCCGTTGGAATAAGAAAGCGGCGACCGACAAGCAAGCGTTGAAAATATTGTCGGATGGCAGAGCGTTTCTGATTTGCCCTAAAGTTATGGCCGGCCTGTCCACGCCGCGCCCGGCGTGTGAAATCGCGGGCGGCGACGGAGTGGCGGTGTTGGCGGGAAAAGCGAAAGTTGTTGATCACAAGGGCAATGATTACACCGAATATTTTATCAAAGGCGCGCGAAAGTGCCTATTGCTCGCAAAGAAAAATAAAATCAAAAAAGCGTTGTTAAAATCCGGTAGCCCTTCCTGCGGAGCGAAATTTATTTACGCGGGCGATTTTTCAGGCGAAAAAAAACGCGGCAAAGGGGTGTTGGCGGCGCTTTTGGCGAAGAATAAAATTAAATTGATTGAAAAATAAAATCGTTTGAAATAAATTTTGGGCAGTTTTTTCAAATAAAAAAGAACAACCCTTTTTCCGTATACCATTCGGTACACGGCAAGATCGGGCTGCTCTTTTTTATATCGCTATATCTTTATTTCGTTAGCTCTTTATCTCTTCTTCTTTCTTCTCTTGCGACCCTGAGCTTGCTTGCGGTGAGTTTGTCGAACTCGTCGAAGGGTCCGGTTTGGCATTGATCGCTTTCACGCTCAATCCGAGGCGGTGGTCTTTCGGTTCAAGAGAAATAATCTTGAACTCGCGCTTATCGCCGATTTTCGCGAATTCATCAATTGACGCGATCGGTTTTTCCGAAAGCTCGGAAATGTGCGCCAAACCGTGGATGTCTTTGTCCAGCTCGACGAACAGGCCGAACGGCGAGGTTTTTAAGACCGTGCCTTTGACAATGTCCCCGACTTTGTATTTCTGATCAATATTTTTCCAGGGATCTTCGTACAGCTTCTTGCTCGACAGGAAAATTTTCGCGCCGTCGATCTTGATGATCTCGGCTTTGATCTTCTGGCCGACTTTGAAAAGCTCGGACGGATTGTCGATGCGCTGCCAGGCGAGTTCGGAAATGTGAATCAATCCTTCCAGCTTATCGCCGAATTCAAGGAACGCGCCGAAATCGGTCACCGCGGTGATCGCGCCTTCGACAATATCGCCGACTTTGTATTTCGACAATGTGTCTTTCTGCGTTTCTTCCCAGGCCGCTTTTTCCGAGACGATCAATTTTTCTTCGTCTTCGTTGATGTCAATGACTTTGACCGGGAAAGTGCGGTTGACGTAGCCCTTCAGGCATTCAAGGATCTTCGCCTTGTCGCCGCCCTGGATGCGCGGATAGAATTCCGGGCTGAGCTGCGAGACCGGCAAGAATCCGGGCACGTTGTTCACGAAGACCAAGAGTCCGCCTTTGTTGGCGTCGCTCACTTTCGCGGTGATGGTCTGGCCGGCGGTCTGATATTGGCGCAGGGTTGTCCAGGTTTTCTGGTGGCCGGCGTGGCGGAAGGAAAGCTCCATCATGCCTTTCTCGTTCTCCAGCTCGAGCACGGTGGCTTCGGCTTCGTCGCCGGGCTTTAAATTCGCGAAATGATCCGATTCGTTGTAAAGCTCTTTGCCGCGGATGATGCCGGCAAGCATGCCACCAATGTCTAAAAGGACTTCCTTCTTGGAAGCCTTCAAAACATTCCCCTTGACCACGTCGCCGACTTTCGGCAGTTTGTCCAAGGCGCCGCTGGTTGCCAGCAATCTCTGCATTTCTGACGTCGTATCATCGATTTTTTTGGTTGTCATGTAAAAGTTACTCCTTTCTATAGTATGCGCTGAATTATACGGGAAATTAAAATTATGTCAAGTTAAAGTAAAAAGCGCATAGCAAACTAATATTTCGGCTATTTTTGAAGTAAGATTTTTGTTGTGCTATAATGACATTGTCATTTTATTAAAATTTGCATATATGAAAAAGAAAATTTTGGCGCTTGTGATTGTGTTTTTGATAGCTTTTATCGGTATTGCCGTTTATACGTCATTTACCGCAAAAAAAGTTTTATCAAGCGTTGATTTGGATCGGCCGTTAGTCGTCGGAATCGTTTCGTGGCCGGGATACGCCGGCGGCATTGTCGCCAATGGCGGATTTAAGGAAAACGCGGAAAGCATTTTCACGAAAAAATACGGTTTGCCGGTCAGGTTTGTTTTAATCGAAGATATAGACGCGCGCGGCAAAGCGTTTGCCAAAGGCGGTCCGGAAGGAGTGGATGTCGTGTGGTCAACGGTTGATTTTTGGGCGAACGAGTTGCCGAATTTTATTAAAGGCGGAATAAACGGCAAAGCGTTTTTGCAAGTCGATTGGAGCCGCGGCGGCGATGCGATCGTGGCGAACGATTTAATAAAAACGGTTGAAGATTTAAAAGATAAAAAAATCGCTCTGGTTCAATTCACGCCAAGCCATTGGCTTTTGGAAAATGTTTTGCGTGAATCAAAATTGACGGAAGCCGAACAAAATAATATTCGCAAAAATCTCGTTTTCACTCAAGATGTGCCGTCCGCCCGCGCCGCTTTCGTGGCAGGGCAAGTCGACGCCGCTGTGGTTTGGGAGCCGGACGTTAAGCAAGCGTTAAAAAAAGCGAATTCGCATATCCTAATCAGTTCAAAAGAAAAACCCGCTTTAATATCCGATATAATGGTGGCAAAGCAAGAATTTATAAATGAACATCCGAAAGCGATCGATGCATTTGTGAGAGGCTGGCTTGACGGAGTTGAGAAAGCAAAGAGCAATTCTGATTTAGCCGCGCGTTTGTTAATGGAAAACGAACCGATGTTCGCAGATTTGGGTTTGGATGCGACAAAGAACAGCTTATCTTGGGTTTATTGGCCGAATTTAAATGATAACGCGCAAATGTTCGGCTTAAACGGCGCAAAGCCGATATTCGACGACCTGTATGCGAAAGCGAGCGATATTTGGTTATCGTTAAAAGCGATTGACAAGCCCGCGCCGGTCGCTTTGTCGAAAGACATTAACGCCCTTAGTGAAATTTATGGATCCAGTCAAAAATAAATTTTTTCAATCAAAAATAGTTTTAAATTTGATTACTATTATAACAGTATTAGTTGTTTGGTATTTGATCGCTTCGGCGCATTTTTTTCCGAAAATATTTTTACCGTCGCCGCAAGACACTTTGAATTCATTGTGGGGGCTGCTCGCCAGCGGCAAATTTTTTAACGCGCTCGGAATAAGCTTTTTGCGGATTGCCGTCGCCACCGTTTTGGCGGTGATCGTCGGCATATTGATCGGCGTTCCGATGGGAATTTCAAAAAAAGCCGAAGCCTTGCTCGGACCGATAACCCAGCCGATCCGATATTTGCCGATCACGGCTTTGTTGCCTTTGCTTATTCTGTGGTTTGGAATCGGAGAGACGATGAAAATCATTTTTTTATTCAGCGGCATCGTATTTTATTTTATTCCGCTGGTCGCAAACGCCATCCGCACTGCGCCGTTGGAATATCTTGATGTCGCGCGAGGACTTGGCGCCACCGAAAAACAGATTATCCGAAAAGTTTATTGGCCGCACGCTTTGCCCCAAATTTTCGACGGTTTGATCGTCGTCAACGGCATCGGTTGGACGTATGTGATCTTGGCGGAAATCGTAAACGCCAGGGACGGCTTGGGATATTTGATCAACATTGCCGGTCGGTTGCAAAAAAGCGACGAAGTGTTTGCCGGTCTTATCCTGATTGCGTTGGTCGCGATTTTATCCGACAAATTTTTGCATTTCATAAAGAGAAGATACTTTTTTTGGTAGGATAATATGTTTCAAATACAAAAACTTTGCAAGACATACACGCTTGCGAATAAAAAATCCATTGAAGTGTTGAATAATGTAACCTTTTCCGCTGAAAAAGGCGAGTTTGTGTCGCTTGTTGGGCCGTCCGGTTGTGGCAAGAGCACGATTATAAAATTGCTGGCCGGTTTTATCGAACCGACGAAAGGTAAAATTTTAGAAGACGGGAAAAGAGTTTACGGAATTTCAAGAGACAGGGGCGTGGTATTTCAATATTATCATCTGTATCCGTGGCTGAACGTGGAAGAGAATATCGCGTTCGGTTTGTCATTGATCAATTTGCCCGAGAAAAACACGAAAAAAATTGTGGCGCATTACGTTGAAGTGACCGGGCTCAAAGGATTCGAGAAAGCGTATCCGAACGAATTGTCCGGCGGAATGAAACAGCGGGTGGCTCTCGCCCGCACATTCGCCACGAATCCGGAAATTTTATTACTTGACGAACCGTTTACCGCCCTTGATATGCAAACAAAGCGCTTCATGCAGGATTTGCTTTTGCAAATTTGGGAACAGGGAAAAAGAACAATCATATTCGTGACGCACGATGTCGAAGAGGCGGTGTTTATGAGCGATAAAGTGGTTGTTTTAACTCAACGGCCGGCCGCCGTCAGCGAAGAAATAAAAATTAATTTGCCCAGACCGCGCGATTTGGAAGTCGAATATTCGGAAGATTTTATCAAGATTAAAAAACACATTCAAAAGATTATTACCAAAGAGTCGTTGTCTCTGATAAAGCTCAATCTGAACATCTATAAAAATTTATAAAAACCGCTTTGCTAAATGGCGGTTTTTTATTTTTAAAATAAAAAAACCGGCTTCTTTTGAGACTGCCGGTTTGGTTTTGCAAGTTAATTGCGCGCTTTGATCGAATGAACGTTGGCGACGAGCTGCCGCATTTCATCTTCGGTGAAGCCACCGCTGTCATGAACGCAGCCGACGGTGACGCGGCTGACGTCGAAGGTTGCTTTTTTTTGCGCTTCCATCGCCTTGATTTTTCTGCCCATGAAGTAAGTGAATAGCAAGGACAAAACAAGTATAATACCCCCTCCGATCATTAATTGTTTTCGCATAACACTTTCAAACGCGGCCGCCCAAGTAAACGACGCGATGCAACACAGGCCGGCCGCAAGAACAGCGATCAAATACGCGCCGAGAATGTAGCCCCTGTTCTTCGGTTCAACGCCTGGAATCGGATGCTTGTCAACATAATGCTTCAAATAAACCGACGCGCCGATCAGCAGAAAAATGATTAAGGTGAGAAAAATACTGGCGATCAGGTAATTGACGTTGATCATGGAAACCTCCTTTGTTAATACGAATAAAATTATATCCGAATGCTACGAATATCGAATCTATGAAAAATAACTATTCGAATTATTAATGAGCTTTAACCTTATTAAACAGCAAAGCTTGGCTTTTGTCAATCATTGTTAATTTGAGTTTTTTTGCTTTGAATTTCGAATTTGTTATTTTCCGCCATAGGCGGATGCGCCTTTGGCGCAAGAGTTTAGAATTTAGAGTTTAATGCAATTTTTATCAACCGCCATTCATTTACAGTTTTATATTTAAATGATAGTATAAGTATGCAAGCATACGCGGATTTTGCGGATAAAATGCGGATTACGCGGATAATTTATGGCGATAAAAACTAAAGACGGCGAGCCGTTGCTTTACGAAGAAGAATCGTATTTGTTAAGAGGTTTATGGATGGATTTGTATAACGCAATCGGTCCAGGTCACAAGGAGACAACCTACGGAAACGGTTTTGAAGAATATTTAAAACGGCGCGATTTCGCATATGAAAGGGAAAAACGATTGCCGATATTATTAGACGGCAAAATAATCGGTTGGTATGTCGCGGATTTCATCGTATTTGATAAAATAATCGTTGAATTGAAATCAGTGTCGTTCATTCCAGAAGTTTTTATCAAGAAGTTGAATCAGTATTTGAAAAGCTCAGAATATAAATTGGGCTTCATTGTTAATTTTGGCGCGGCCAAATTGGAAATCATCCGCCAAATAAACGAAAGATGCAAATATTAATCGCAGTTAATCCGCGGCATCGGCGCTAATCCGCCTGATCCGCTAATTTTTATGAACATATCCTGGCTCGGACATTCGTGCTTTAAATTGGAAGAAAAAATAGGCGGCAACAACGTGACGGTCGTGACCGATCCGTACGACAACGAAACCGGCTTGCGTTTTCCG
This sequence comes from Parcubacteria group bacterium, assembly GCA_043797615.1. Taxonomy (GTDB): domain Bacteria; phylum Patescibacteriota; class Patescibacteriia; order UBA11705; family JABHMO01; genus JAZDPK01. Next base: position 11,326 of record JAZDPK010000017.1, on the reverse strand, counting down.
AAAACGCGCGCCGATATTTTAACCGTGAGCCATTATCATCATGACCACGGCAATGCGGAAGCGGTGATCGGCGCGGAAGACGGAAAACCGCCGTTTCTCATTGATCGGCCAGGCGAATACGAGACCAAAGGCGTTTTCGTCAACGGCATCGGCTCGTATCACGACAATAAAGAAGGCGCGGAGCGCGGCAAGTCCGTGATGTTTTTGTTTACCGTCGAAGGCGTCAGAGTGCTGCATCTCGGCGATTTGGGAACAACTCTGTCCGACGCGCAACTGGAAAAAATCGGCGAAGTGGACGTGCTTTTAATCCCGGTCGGCGGCAAATACACGATCAACGCGAAAGAAGCGGCCGAAGTGGTGCGCCAGATCGAGCCGTGCATCGTTATTCCGATGCATTACAAAACGCCGGAAACCGGCAGTGATCTCGACGGCGTGGAAAAGTTCGCCAAGGAAATGGGCAACGGCGCGGAAAAAACGAACAAGCTTAAAGTCGTTAAAAAAGATTTGGCGATGGAGAATACGAAATTGGTGATTATGGAAAGGACATAATCACGAAATAAAGATTTTTATTATGAACGAATCAAAATATCTAACCCTGTGGATCTGCGTGCTCATCGCGGCCGGAGTGATCTTCGGCGGCTGGTTCGTGTCGGCGAAATTCGATTTTAACCGCACGAATTTGGAAATGAAAGCGCGGATCAATCAGAATCCGGTCGACCCGAACGCGGAAATGCAGAGCGTGTTCGACAGTTACGATCAGGCGATCAAGCAGAGTGAAATGAGGGATGGCAACGGGACGGTGAATAAATAAGCACAAAGTTCAAAGCACAAAGCCAGTGCAGCGCAGTCGTGCCGACAGGCTGCACTGCGCTGTCAAAATAAATTTAAAATTCAAATTTTAAAACTAAAATTATATTTGATGAATTAATATGCCGAAAAAGAATAAGATGAAAAAATACGGAGCGGACAAGGACAAAAAAGACGACAAAGAATTGGAAACGACTTCGGTGCCGACGCAGCGCATCGAGGACATTCAAATTATCGATGAAATGCAGAACAGCTACATCGATTACGCCATGTCCGTGATCGTCCAGCGCGCTTTGCCGGACGTGCGAGACGGCTTGAAGCCGGTGCACCGCCGCATTTTGTACGCGATGTGGAACATTGGTTTGCGGCCGAACGCGAAATTCCGCAAATCCGCGACCGTGGTCGGCGAAGTGCTCGGCAAATACCATCCGCACGGCGACCAAGCGGTGTACGATTCGATGGTCCGCATGGCCCAGGATTTTTCCATGCGCTATACATTGGTCAACGGACAAGGAAATTTCGGCTCGATGGACGGAGACGGCGCCGCCGCCATGCGCTATACCGAGACGAAATTGCGCCCGATCGCCGAGGAGCTTTTGCTTGACATTGAAAAAGAAACCGTGAATTTCATACCGAACTACGACGGCACGCACAAGGAGCCGCAGGTTCTGCCGGCCAAGCTGCCGAATCTGTTGTTAAACGGAACCGTGGGCATCGCCGTCGGCATGGCCACGAAAATTCCGCCGCACAATCTGGCCGAGCTTTGCGACGTCATTACGCATTATATTGACAATAACGATTGCAGCAGCGACGATCTTTTTGAAATAATGCCGGGTCCGGATTTCCCGACCGGCGGCATCATCTACGATCAAGCGGAAATCAAAAAAGCGTATACCACCGGCAAAGGCAAGATCGTGATGCGCGCCAAAACGGAAATCACCGAAGAAAAAGAAGGCCAGTTCCGCATTATCGTTTCGGAAGTGCCGTATCAGATAAACAAGGCGACGTTATTGGAAAAAATCGCCGAGCTTGTCAAAGACAAAAAAATCGACGGCATCCGCGACGTGCGCGACGAGTCGGACAAGGACGGCGTGCGGGTTGTCATCGAATTGAAACGAGACGCGTATCCGAAAAAAGTTTTGAACCGTTTGTTCAAGCTGACGCAGCTGCAATGCAATTTCGACGTGAATATGCTGGCGCTGGTGGACGGATTGCAGCCGAAAGTTTTGAATTTGAAAGACATCATCGAATGCTACGTGAAGCATCGGCAGGAAGTGGTGCGCCGGCGCGCGGAGTTCGAATTGCGCAAAGCCGAGGACCGAGCGCACATTCTGGAAGGATTGAAAAAAGCGATCGACCACATCGATGAAGTCATCAAATTGATCAAAAAGTCAAAGGATAAGGAAGTAGCGAAAGAAAATTTGATGAAACAGTTTAAATTTTCCGACCGCCAGGCGACCGCGATTCTTGAAATGCGCCTGCAAAACCTCGCGAATCTGGAAAGATTGAAAATCGAGGAAGAATTGAACGAGAAGCGCAAATTAATCAAAGAATTGATGGAGCTTTTGCATTCGCCAAAGAAAATATTGTCGACGATAAAAAGCGAAGTGCTGGAATTGAAAGCCAAATACGGCGACGAGCGCAAAACAAAAATTATCAAAGGCCCGGTCGGCGAATTTTCGCAGGAAGATCTGGTGCCGAACGAAGCCACGCTGGTCGTTGTCACGCAGGACGGCTACATCAAGCGCATGGGCATGGAGAATTTCAAATCCCAGCATCGCGGCGGCAAGGGCGTGATCGGTTTGACAACGAAAGAAGAAGACATTGTCGACCAGTTCTTCACGACCATGACGCACAACGATTTACTCATGTTTACCAATAAAGGCCGCGTGTTCCAATTGAAGACATACGATCTGCCGATCGGCTCGCGCACTTCGAAAGGCCAAGCGCTTGTGAATTTTCTGCAACTGGGGCCGGAAGAAAAAGTGACGACCGTGTTGCCTTATGCTGATCTGGGCGATATGAAATTCCTCATGATGGTGACGGAAAACGGCGTGATCAAGAAAACGCCGATCGAGGATTTCGGCAATGTGCGCCGATCCGGATTGATCGCGATTAAATTGAAAGCCGGCGACCAACTGCAATGGGTCGGCATGACCAGCGGCAAGCACGAGGTCAGCTTAATTACGATGAAAGGCCAGAGCGTTAGATTCAGAGAAGCCAATGTCCGGGCAATGGGCCGTTCCGCTTCCGGCGTGCGCGGCATTCGTTTGAAAAACAAGGACAAAGTGGTGGGCATGGGCATCATTAATCCTACGGAAAGCAAGGATCTGCAGATTTTGACGATCATGGAAAACGGATTCGGCAAGCGATCGAATATTTCTTTTTACAAAGTGCAAAATCGCGGCGGCTCCGGCATTCGCACGGCCAAGGTTTCGGCCAAGACCGGCGACGTTGTCCGCGGACTGGTGGTTAATGATAAAAAATTAGAAGACCACGACGTGATCGTTATCTCTGAAAAAGGCCAAGTGATCAGGATCCCGTTCAAGAGCGTGAATAATATCGGCCGCGATACGCAGGGCGTGCGGCTCATGCGGTTCAAAGCAACAGGGGACAAGGTGGCGAATTTGTCGCTGGTGGAATAATGGTTTATTTGCGAGCGGATTGGCAGTGGAGCGAAGCAATCTTGAAAATTTTATTCCGAATAATAAAAAGAAGCGACCTTCGACGCTTCTTTTTGTTGCGTTGAATTTCGTTTCTTGATAAAATTGAGTTGTATGAATTTATACACCGAAAAATTAAAAGCGGCGATCAAAGATAAAACAGCTATTTTTATCGACGCCGCGAATCTTGAGCGTTCGGTGAAAGACATGTGGGTCAGTCCGAAAGACATTGAAAGCAAATTCAAATCTTTTTCCGCGGAGGAATTGTGCTGGAGGGTTGATTATGACAAATTGAAGAAATTTTTCGCTAGTTTTTCCGATATTGCCAAAATCAATTTTTACTCGGCCGATTTTCAGACAAAAACGCACAAAAGTTTTTTGGGTTTCATGAAAATTATCGGTTATAAGCTGCGAACAAAATTACTCAAGGAATATAGCGATCATACTGAAGAATTGCCGCATCGCAAAGCGAATTTCGACGTTGAGATCGCGGTTGACGCGGTTTACAGCTTGAATCAATATAAAACGTTTATCTTGTTTTCCGGCGATTGCGACTTTGAATATTTATTGAAATTTTTAAGAGGGCAAGGAAAAATAACTTTGGTGTTTTCGCGGACAGGGCATATTGCGAAAGAGCTGCCCCCGGCCAGCAATTATTATTTTGACGTTGTTGATTTTAGAAATGATTTTCTGCGCATGGAGCTGAAAAACAAGCAAGCAAAAAATCCCGCTTAACGCGGGACTCTGCAGTTTATGACAGGTGGCTCTGCAACCGCCTGCGATAATATAGTAGCATAGAATCTTTAATCATGTCAAATTTCTGTGGATAAAATGAATAAAACTTATGATAATATATTTAAAGAAATTTGGAGAGATCTTAGTGTCTCATCCCGCCGGGCATGAGGCGTTTTTAGCCATGTCCGCGTATTTAACAAAGGATTTAAAACAAGACGAAGAAATAACCATTGACTTTGCCGGCGTGAAAGTCCTTGCGCCGTCCTGGGCCGACGAAGTGATTACGAAGCTGGCGAAAGAGCATAAAGTGAAATTCGCGAACGCGGAAAATAAAACGGTCGTGGAAACTTTGAAGATATTAACGGAATATTCGGGGTTGAAGATCTGAAAAAATAGATTTGTAATTTTAAAAGAAGCGGCCCCGCATTTTGCGGGGTTCTTTTTGTTTTGCGTTATATCTTTATATCTCCATCTCTTTTTTTCCCTCTTCAACAATCCTCCACCCTTCTTCCGTCATGCATAATTGCCCTGGCATGGAAAAACCGGCCGCTTTGGCGTGTCCGCCCTGCCTGCCGGCAGGCAGGCGCCGCCGAGTTAAATAATAGTCCAACCTTTTGTGGTCTGTTTTAATTTTCCGTTTATTGAAAATCCTGCTGCTTTTTGATGCCCTCCTCCTCCAAAGTGCTTGGCAACGTTCGAAACGTCGATACCGTCTTTTGTCGTGCGCAGGCCGCATTTTAAGACATTGTTTTTTTCTTCGCGGATGACGATGATGATGTTCGGTTCGTACAGCGACATGAGAAAATTGGAAATGCCGTCGAGGGATTCAGGTTCAATTTGATCTTCAAGCGTGATGAACGCGGCCACGATTTTGTGTTCTTCGCTGTATTCCAATTGCGAAAGGATTTTTCCCCAGGTTTTCAGCGATTCCAGATTCTGTTTGCGCCAAGTCGAGCTGACGATCTGCTTGAAATCCGCTTGCTTGGTCATCAAACCGGAGGCGATGCGCATGGAATTTTTGCCCGTGGCGGCGTTGCTGAAATACGTGGTGTCAGTGATGATGCCGGTCATGAGGCCGGTGCTGATTTCTTTCGTGAAAGCGATGTTGTTGTCTTTGAAAAGTTTGAAAATGATTTCCGAAGTGGAAGAAGCGTTCGGATCGATAATATTTAAATCAGCGTAAAAAGAATTTGTTTTGTGGTGATCGATATTGATGATGCGAATCGATTCTTTTTGCAAACCTGCCTGCCGGCAGGCAGGTGCCGCGAATAAATCCGGAAAACCCGCTTGCTTTTCATCCGCGCAATCCACGGCGATGATCAGATCGAAATCGGAAATATTCAAATCTTCTTTTGTAATCAAGAATTTCTTTGCGTTCAAATAGCCGAGCGATTCCGGCAGCGGATCAACGCAGGAAATGGAAACTTTTTTGTCGGTGTTCTGGAAAATAAAAAAAGCCAGGGCCGTTGCCGAGCCAATGGTGTCTCCGTCCGGTTTGCGGTGGCAAACAAGAAGGATATTGTTTGATTGCGCAATGTTAGTAAAAAGAGGATGTTCTTGCATATTAGCCATTTTGATCAATTCTGAAATTTGTTGATTTTTTTGAAAATTGTTTATTAGTTGATTGGTTGATAATGTTGATTAACTAGATGATTTGTTCCGCGTTATTCGTTACTCTTTGATTTTATCAAGCGTGGTATAAATATTATCCGCTGTTTCGCCGGTATCGTCGATGGAAAAGCGCAGAATCGGGGTGAATTGCAGATTGATCCGGCGGCCGAGGAATTTCTGGATTTCATGGCGGCTGTTGATCAGGAATTTTAACGCTTCGTCCGATTTGTTGAACGGCAGGACGCTGACGAACGCGCGAGCGGTTTTCAGATTCGACGCGCAGTCGATCTTGGTCACGGTAATGAAAAATTCTCGCGGCACTTCGACGTCCGTGATGAAGATCTGGGCGAGGGCGTGTTGGATGAGTTCGTTGATTTGGATCATGCGGCGCATAGAAATAAATTTAGGATTAATAAACGCGAAACCACGCAAAGAAGAAACGCGAAATAACCTGCCTGCCGGCAGGCAGGCGCAAAACCATTCGGATTATTTATTCGCGGATTCGTAGATTCCCACCTTCGCTAAAGCTTCCGCCTTCGTTGAAACTTCGGCGGACAGGTCGGTGGACAGGCGCATTGAGGTTAATTCGTATTTTATGTTGTTCGATTAATAACCATATTCCATTATATCACGCCTGTCAAGTTTGCGTTTGACAAAACGTTTTCTCCATGATAAAATGGCATATTGCGCTTATTGAATAAAATAGGCAGGAACTTTGACAATATAACCTGTAGAAAAGGAGAAAAAAACATGAAAAGCAAGATTAACGGCAAGCCGAGCGAAAGCGTAAGCGAAAAGCCGATCGGCGTTATAACCGAATATTGGATCGCTTATGAAAAATCGCCGTTTGCGGTGACGGAAATGGGCAAATACGCCGCTCGAATACGCGTGACGGCAACGAAACACGACATCAATCTAAGGCAGACCGCTTGGGCGATATACGGCAATGTAGATTATTGTTTAAATAAGAAAACGAAAAAATTCGAGTACGAGCCATTGCCTTCAAGCAGGACAAGCGCTTATCTGCGGAATCATCGTTTTTCCACGGCGCAAGAAGCGATCGCCTTTTTCCGAAAGCATTTTACCGATGGATACGTATTCATTGAAGCGTAGACAGAAAATAAAGGAGGCAGAAATGTTTAAGCAAGCGAAAGTGGAAAAGATATCAAAGATGCTGGGACTTGCGGCAAATGAAGTGCTAGAACAGCTCGATCCGGTTGATTTGGAAAAAATAAGGAAAATCGATTCCATTATTGCAGTCAGAGCCGCTTACATCGCCGCTACATGCGGCAGCCGAGCGAATTATCCATTGATGAAGAAGTGGCTGTCGCTCTGCATAAATATCAATGAGGCAGCGGACGCCTGCCATTGCGCGTCGTATGGCAGCAAAGAAGCGATTCTCGCGGGCAAGAAGTGGCTGTCGTTTTGCAAGAGCATTGGACAGTTGAAGCACGTCTACAATAATACGAATAACGCGGTTCAGCCTTTTGCGTTGAAACAATTGCTGTCGCGTTGCGCCAATTATCATGAAGCGAAAGACGTATATTTTTTCCTGCAAAAAACAGATGACGATTACCAAGCGATGGAAAATTGGTTGAAGTTTTGCCGCACCGCCGCCAGCGCCAGAGTCGCCCACAAGTCCGTTCCGGCAAATAAATTCAGTACCGAAAGCTTGGTTATCAAGAAGCAACTAATGTTTTGCCAGAGCATCGGTGAAGCCAAAGCGCTTTACAATTCCGTGCCGCACAATAGCCACAATACATTTTATATCGAAGCCGAGCGTTTGATAATCCGCCGGATGTATGAGTTGATTTAAACGAATTTATTTAAATAACCAAAGGAGGTTAAAATGAAATTCACGTTAATCATTGCGTTGGCTATGGTGTTCGCAATGAATGCTCAGGCCGCGTTGAAAAAGGCGCCCGAAACCAAACCGACGATCAGTCCCACGCCGAAGAAAATCACCAGGGTTTTCCTGCCGAATGTCCAGTTTTGCTTGGATGCCGGCGACAGCGCGACGTGCAAGGCGATCAAGCTGCGGAGCGATATCAGCGATATTTTCTACATCGACGCGAGCGAGTCAGTCAGAATCAAAAGAGACGGAATAAATCTGTTATTCAGTGCGTACAAGGCCGACAAGCAGTATAAGAGTTATTATTGCTATTGCCCGGCCGATCCGAAAAAATGCGCGAAGAAAGACGAACGAACATGCTACAAGATATTCTGGAACGTTCTGAGCAGTATGCATCGCCGTCATTCAAACTAAAACATAAAGCTCTCCGCGAACAGCGTTTCGTGGGGGCTTTTATTTTTTAAAAAATTAGAATAAATTTCTACCCGACTTTAGTCGGCAAGCATTATCTTAAAAATTTAAGATAGATTCTGTCCGATTTTGTTTAACCGGTTTGATATTGACAAAATATTTTTTTCATGATTAAATGTAGACAGCACTTATCATCTGGATAAGCTAATCAAGGCAAGAACATTTACAATTTAAAGGAGGCCAAAATGAAAAAATATCTGCCCGAATCGAAAGCGCATGAGAAGAGAATGATTACGGATCTGTACCGCACTCTTTGCCGAAATCGTTTGCAGCTGCAAGGAATCATCGGCGGAGCGGAAGCAGCGCTTGCTGGATTGGAAAGAGATTTGAACGATCCGGAAATGTTCATGTTCAAGTCCATTGGCGATCTTGGGCTGACTAATTTGACGGAGATGAGCTTGTCGAGCCGCGGCGTTGAATGCGTCGGCGATCTGATCGTCAACACGGAACAAGACCTGGGGCTGGGCGAAGCCGTGGCCAAAGAAGAAATCAGCAGTATCAATCAGGTTCTCGGCGCGGAAGGCCTGCGCCTTGGCATGTCCGAGAGCGACATCCTGGAATGGAGAGCGAAACGGTGGAAAAAATTGAGCAAATGATTTCAATGGTTTAGCCGGAGGAGGAATCGATGAAAAAGAAAAAGCCGAAAAGTTTTCTGGAGATTTTTTCGTTCGTGCGGTTAGGCGAGCTGTTGCAGTCACTGAACGAAATCCGCTATAACGCCGAAAAAATGAAGGCGATCAGCATTCAGCTTGGCGCTTTATCTGACAGTATCTTGAAAAAATCGGATAACTCTGAAGTTCTGCTTGTTTCCAGCATTTTTGGACTATCAGAGTTACATTTGGAGGTTTGTCAGGCGTTGGACAATATGAGAATTTTTTGTATCGGCGATCTAATAATGCAAACGAAAAAGAAACTGGTGAAGATAGGACTGGATTCCAATCAGATAGCGGAAATTGAGCTCGTTTTGCGGAATCACGATCTTCGCCTCGGCATGACGAAAAAAGACATCGAGAGCTGGATCAGCCACAAGAATCGGGCAAAGAAAGCCATGTAGTTTTAATAACGGGGAATCTGAAATCAGAACCCCGTTTTTTATTGGTTACGAATTACTAATCTATACAAATATACAAATTTACAAATTCAGCCAGCGATTGTTTTCCGGTTATTGCCTCTGTTAAAACTGCGGCGGACAGGAAAGTGGGATAAATTTTAAAATTTTGATTATCTTGCGTTTTTTCCGTCAATCGACTATGTTTAAATCAAGGAGGAAAAACATGAAAGAACAGCGAAGTCATGAAGAAGTTGAAGCCGGTCTCGTTCGTTTGCCCACGCAATTGTCCGCTCATGTTGAATTGAACGGAGTCGACAACGGAACTCAATCCGGTCAGGACAAATGCTCGGAAACGATGCTGAAAATCGTCTCCGGCGAAATCAAGGCTATTCCGGCGCCGAATCCGAGCGATATGTTCGGACCGCAACGGAACTGATCGATTGCAATCAAAGCGGGGAATCTGAAATCAGAACCCCGTTTTTTAAATAAATAAATTCTACCCGACTTCAGTCGGCGATTGTTTTCCGACTAAAGTCGGGTGGATTTTAAATTTGATTGTCTTGAATATTTTCAATTAAACCATTATGCTATGGATATATGAAAAAATTGATTAAAAAATTAATGCCCAAATTTATTTTAAGCGGATACCACAAATTCCTCGCGGTTTTCAGCGCGTTCGTTTACGGCCATCCGAGCGAAAAAATGACCGTGATCGGCGTGACCGGCACGAACGGCAAATCAACCACGGTTTGGCTGATCGCGAAAGCGTTGGAATCGTCAGGGTTGAAAGTCGGCGCGACTTCAACGGTTTTATTCAAAGTCGCCGACAAAGAATGGCTGAACGATAAGAAAATGACCATGCTCGGCCGGTTCCAGCTACAAAAATTGTTAAAGCGAATGGTTGACGCGGGCTGCAAGTACGCGGTGATTGAAGTTTCATCAGAAGGAATAAAACAGTATCGCCATATTGGAATCAATTTTGATTACGCCGTGTTTACGAATTTGACGCCGGAACATATTGAATCGCACGGCGGGTTTGAGAATTACAAAAAGGCGAAGGGGGAATTGTTCAAGCATTTAAAAAATCAAAAAAACAAAAAATCCTCCTTCGCCAAGGCTTCGGAGGACGGGTTAAAAAATCAAGAAATCAAAAAAACAACAATCATAAACATCGACGATGAACATTCAAGTTATTTTTTGGATTTTCCGGCGGAAAAGAAAATCACTTTCGGGATTGAAAAGAAAAATGCGGATTTTATGGCGCGGGATATCGCGGTTTCTTTGGCCGGCACGTCGTTTGAGGTGAGTATTCCAAGCGAACTTGATCAAGTTCGCTTGAGGATGAAGATCATCGGCGCGTTCAACGTTTACAACGCTTTGCCCGCGATCGCCATCGGATTGAATGAAGGCATTTCGATTGAAAATATAAAATCAGGGTTGGAAAAAGTGACAAACGTTCCAGGACGAATGGAATTTATTAGCGAGGGTCAACCATTCACTGTTATCGTTGATTACGCGCCGGAGCCGGCGTCGATGGCTAAGTTGTATGAAACGGTGAAGCAGTTGATAAAAAATCAAGAAATCAATAAATCAATAAATCAAAAAAACGAAACATCCAAAGAACCAGTAAACCAGTTTCCGCCAAAGGCGGATGCGCCTATGGCGCAAACCAAGATCATTCATGTCTTGGGATCCTGCGGCGGAGGAAGAGACAAAGCGCGTCGTCCGATTTTAGGAAAAATGGCCGGCGAAAACGCGGACATCGTTATTGTGACGAACGAAGATCCTTACGACGACGATCCGATGCAGATTATCAATGAAGTGGCAGATGGCGCCTTGTCGGTTGTGTCTGAAAAGAATAGGCACGGAATAAATTCCGCGCATAGCCACCGAGTATATAAAATACTGGACAGAAAAGAAGCCATAGAAAAAGCCTTGTCATTGGCGCAAGCAGGGAATTTGGTTTTGATTACCGGCAAAGGCGCGGAGCAAAGAATGGCCGTGGCCGGAGGAAGGTATATTCCTTGGGACGACAGAGAAATCGTCAGAGAATATTTAAGGGCAAATTAACGCGGAAATCAGTCGAGCATGTGAACAAGTTTTTCCAGGCTGATATTATATTGGCATGGATTTTTT
>JAZDPK010000012.1:0-38022 GCA_043797615.1 Parcubacteria group bacterium | reverse complement strand
GAATAAGAAAATATCGATTGAACTTATTCATCGGAGAACATGTTTGGCGATTCAATCATCGAAACTTAACTCGTAAGGAACAAACAGAAAAAATTTATCAATTATTGATCAAATTTGGTGGCAGATTTTAGAAATTACCCTTTTAAAAATTAATTTTTATTCAACTGATTATTGTACAATTTATAATAGGTTCCTTTTTTATCAAGCAGTTCTTCATGCTTTCCCTGTTCCTCTATTCGACCGTTATTGACAACCAAAATTTTATCCGCTTTTTGGATGGTGGACAAGCGATGGGCCACGACGACAATGGTGGTGAACCGCGAAATATTATTGATGGCGTCTTGCACCTTTTTCTCCGAAATATTATCAAGCGAGCTGGTCGCCTCGTCAAGAATCATTATCGCGGGCCGGCGCAGCATGGCGCGGGCGATGGCAATGCGCTGCCTTTGCCCGCCGGACAATTTAATGCCGGCGTCTCCCACTATCGTGTCGTATCCTTGCGACGCGGCAACGATAAATTCATGGGCATTGGCCAGCTTGGCCGCTTCTTCTATTTGGTCGCGACGGCAGTCGAGAAGCCCGAATCTGATATTTTCCGCGATCGTGTCATTGTAAATGAAAGTTTCCTGGCCGACGTAGCCGATAAGAGCCAGATATGAATCATCGCTGTATTCGGCGATATCCTTCCCGTCAATGACGATTCGTCCTTTGCCGGGGACGTAAAGGCGCAGCAACAGATTAATCAAAGTGGTTTTTCCATTTCCGGACGGGCCGACAATGGCCGTTGTTTTTTTCTTTTCAACGGTAAAACTGACGTTTTGAAGCAAAAAATCTTGTTTCAAGTCTTCATTGAACTTGAACCAAACATTTTGAAATTCTATTTCGCGATCGAATCCGGGTAAAGTATCCGATCCTTCCCGTATTTTTTTTGTTTGGCTGCCCAGCAAGTCGTAAACGTCAATCGTGTTCGGCAGGGCAGATGAAATAACCATCAGATCGGTTCCGACGTTTTGAATGGCCGGAAACAAACGGCTGGCGATCAAGGCGAATGTCGCGAATAACGGCAGCCACGCGAAAATTTTATTGCCGGTTTTAAAACTGATTATGATTCCCAAAAAAGCGATTAAAAAATAAAAAGCGATCTTCATGAGAGATTCGGGGAAAACCCTGCCCATCAGCATCTTTAATTGATTTTTCATGCTTTTGTCGACCGCGTCGTCGTATTTTTCTTTCCAAAAATCAAACATCCTGAAAATTTTAATGGCTTTGAAACCGGCGAACAACTCGTTCAGAATGACGTTTTTTTCTCTGTCGGCCGCCAAAAGCAATCGACCGCACTTGTAAATCACTTTGTCCATTACCCTGTTTACGGCCGCGAAATAAAAAGCGCCGACAATGACAATGGCCGCCGTCCCTCGCCAGGTCAGAGCGGCCAACAACGAGAAGATTAAAAGCAGCGAAATGATATTGTTGACGGCCGTTAACGTGTATAGAACCAGACTGGCCGCCTGCTTTGACGCGATCGTGCCGGTATAAATCAGCTTGCCTTGTTGGTTTTTAACGAAAAAATCATAATCGGAACCAATGTATTTATTGAAGATTTCTTTTTGATTGCGGCTGACCATTTTGGTCATTAATCGGTACGAAAAAAAATAATTAAGAACTTTCATTCCCGCGGCGGCGGTCGTGATGACAATCAGTAAATAGCATGAAGACAAGAATAAATTATCGCCCTTGAAAAGATTCAACAGCGCGTTGAAAATTTTCATCACCATGCCTTCGGCGGATTGATCCAATCCGTAATTGATAACCGGATACAGCGCCGCCAAATTGATTGACTCCAAAACGCCGGAGACAAGCATCACCAGGAACAATAGAACCAATTCAAATTTGTACGGCTGGAAAAAGTACCATATGATGCGCAGGGTTTTTTTCCACAACTCGTATTTTTCAAAAAATTTCATACTTAATCTTTATGAAAACAAGGGCAAAGCCTGCCCAAGCCGTCGGTTAAATTTTTTTTATAATCTTCAAAAGACGCATAAGAGTGCGCCATGTATTTTTTCAATTGGCGCATGGCTTCCTGCCGCCTGACGCGCGCCGGGCCGTTGACGCCGTCCCTGATCCACGTCATCGCCTCGGTCAATGCTATGTCTTCCGACACGCGGACGCCGGCGAATTTTTCCCAGAACAGGAAAAAATCCGGCGCATTTAAAAAATCAACGTACATCACCTGTCCGCCGCGCATGGCCATATCGCAACCTGAACCGGAAATGTCGGTAATGAACAAATCGGTCACCGGCAAAAAATCCCACAACTCGTATTCGTTGGAAGTCGCCATTATTGAAGGTTCGTTTCCGATCAAAGGAGTGTAGAATTTGTCAAAATACGGCATGGCGTGGCGCGATTTCAAACGGACAAACACTTTTACATTGGGTTGATGCGATAATTTTTTAGCTAAGAGCATCAGCTTTCTCTCGATATTGCGCGACATATCGACCAATCCGCAAGAAAGGATTGTAACGGTCGTGGATGTTCCATTGAAAGCCCGCAACTTCGCCACCCTTTCTTCGTAGTTTTCGGATTGGATCGTGCCTCTGTGCATGGCATAACCGCCGGTCGGTAAAAAATTCCTTGCGCTTCCCTTGTTAACGACGTAAGAATCCTCCAAATGCTTGCCCGAAGAGCAAACAATATCATAATTATAGCCGAATTCGGTAAAATAATATTTTGGACTGATATATTGGGTCTGCGGCAAAAAAACGGATTTGCTCCCCTCCAATTTGATAAACTCGTTTCTGATCGCGCGGCTGGCGTAAAAATGCTCATAGGTGATGAAAGCGTTGCCTTTTCCATGCGGGGCTTCCGCTCGGCCAACGACTATATCATTGAATAACCGAAGCATGTTTGAACCGTACATCGCCAATTCGCCGGCGCAGCCAAGACACAGATAAACGTATCGCCAAACGTATTTCTTAAGAAAATCATATCCCGATCTGCTTAATCCCAGGTAACCGATCCCGGCATCATTCAATTCTTTTTGCGGAAACCGCAATGAATACGGGCGTGAAACAGTATATCTGGCGTTTTTGTATTCGCCGAACAATTCCCTAAAAACGTTGAACACTGAAGACTTGGTGCTATTGCAGATGATATTATTTTCATATTCTATTGATTTATTTTGCCCCTTTGCGAGCCGATGCCATCGCAACAATATCGGCGACAATAAAATTGAAAAAATAAATATGATTTTATTAAATCCCCCGCTGTCCAATACTCGGCCGAACTTTTGGAGTTGAGCGTCATAACCGTCCAAATATTCAATTTCCGCGCAGAAAACATGTTTTTCATTCGGATGTTCGGACGCGTATCTCATGGCCAACTCGAAAAACTCGTACTTTGGATAAATCACTTCGCTAAAAATGAATATTTTAAAAATGTTGGTAAAATCGATTTGAAATAAATTCGCTGCTCCGGCCTTTTGCAAAAATCGCACCGGCAGTTTTTCATTTAAAAATTTCTGGCCATTTTCATGCGCGTTTTTTTTGACCTTGTTGGCGGATTCGACATAGCCGTAATCCAATTTTTTGCATTGTTTCTTTATTCCGGCGAAAAATTTGGGCAAAAGGCGTTCAAATAAATACAGTATCAGTCCTCTCCGCCAATAAAAAGCCGGGCGGTTGGTTAGCCGCAAAAAAACAATTCTGGCCAGTCCGATTTTTTCGTAAAATATCATATCAATTATCCTTCATCGGGAAAATTTATTTTTTTTCAAACAACCACCAAGAGGTGCGGTCAAAACCGTCGCGGGCGTCGAGATAGCCCGTTTCAATTAAATTCACGTCGAAATTCTTTTGCAGCAATGCGCCGAAATCCTGTTTCCAGAGAGCGTTTCTCAAACCGCGGTATTCGATCTCTTTGACCGTCGGCCAGTAATATTCCATAATTAGAATGTATTTATTCGATGCGCCATAAAGATTATTTAAGGCGTTCAAAAGATCCTTGGGCGAGATGTGAATCAAAACCGTGCAAGTGAAGACCAGGTCGGCCCGCAAATCCGGCGATAAGCTGAAAATATTGCCGTCGACGACATTGTATCTCCCGGCCGCTTTTTCCGTCGCGATTTTCAAAGCGTATTTATTCGGTTCAACTCCGACAATATCAAGATGAGAGCCCGCTTTGCATATAGGGTCGAGATTCAATCCGACATTGCAGCCGATTTCCAAATATGATTTCGCGTCAGGCGCCATTTTAATCAATTCACGCCAAAAATTTTCCCGCAATTTTTCTTCGGCATCATGGGTTTGCAATTGACGGTTCGTGTATTCATCGCCGAAATCTTTTTCCCAAATTTCAGCCAGCTGATGAGGCTTTGACATAGATTGTATTGTTTAAATTTAATTTAATTTAATTTACAGCTGAACGATAACCAGCTTCCAATTCAATAAAACCGTGCCGGTTATTTCTAAATTTTGATTGTTTTTCGTTCGAATGGTATAAGTGCGAATCTGATTCGAATTTTTGGGTTTCGGCAGATCGATGTCAAGATTCATGTTTATGAAATCAACGCGCCGCGCCCCGCGCTTTATGCAAAATTTTCTAAATTCATTCGTGCTGTACACGTTTAGATAATTGAAGCATTTTTTGTCCAAATGATTCACCTTTATGTCAAAGGAAATATCGCCGTCGTAAAAAAGCGACGTAATGTATATTCGGCGCTTCGCCACGCGCATCATTTCCGCCATCGCCTGCTTGTACTCCGGAAGCCAGCTCAATGTTTTATAACTGATCACAACATCAAAAAACCGCCGATATTTCCCGCCCAAATGATAAAAATTGCCTTGCCATATTTTGATATTCTCGTCCCGTTGAAAACGCTTGCGCGCGGCCATGACATTGTCGCGAACATAATCGACTCCAAAATAATTTTGTTGCGGATCGAATCGCTGCAAATAATGCAAAAGCCAACCCTGGCCGCAGCCCGATTCAAGGACGTTTAAACGCTTTTTTCGAGAAAAATCTTTTTTTAGCCTGGCGAACAGACAATCCATCTGCCGTTCATAACGAAACGGGCAAAATTCTTTTTTGCGCAAGGAAAAATTTATGCTTTTTTTATACTGATTGTTCGCCTTTTGTGTATTGTTCATAATGCTAAGTCAAACCGGCGCGATTTTGTTTTTCCAAAAGGATTTTTTCCACCTTGTCCCAATCTTCCGGATAGTCCACGTCGATGTTCTCGTCGGGTTCCATGACAACCACGTCCGTTTTGTCGGCGACGTACTGGCGCCTGATAAATGAAGTCTTGGTCAAATAAATCGCTCCGTTTTCAACAAACAACGGAATTTGATACTGACTGTTAACCTGCTTGATCGGATAAAACCGCTCCCATCCGCCCTCGACTTCAATCCAATAATGGCCCTTGTCGTAACAGCCGCTGATAACCGAATCCGGTCCGCGCCGCAACGCCATTTCAACGGCTTCCTCGACTCGTTCCTTCTTTAAAAGCGGCGAAGTGGGATAGAGAAGCAGAACATAATCCGGCGCGTAATTTTCATGTTCTTCCAGCCAATCAACCGCATGGGCCAATACTTCGCGCGTCGTCACGGCGTCTCCGGTAAGCTCCGCCGGCCTGATAAACGGCACTTCCGCGCCATGTTGCTTCGCAATCGCGGCAACGTCTTCGGAATCGGTTGACACGATTATTCGGTCAATGCCCTTTATCTGTTTGGCGGTTTCGATAATGTAAGCAATCATCGGCTTGCCAACAAGATTTTTAATGTTTTTGCCGGGAATGCGCTTCGAGGTGCCCTTGGCCGGAATAATGGCGACGATTTTCGCAAGTGATTTCATATGGAAATTATTTTTGCGTCGCTAAGCGATTGAGAAAATCAACCGCGTTTTGCGTCGCGTTTTTAATTATATAATTTTTTTTGATCGTATCCGTTTCGTTTAATCGCTTGCCATTGAAATAAACTTTCATTCGATCGCTGAACATGTCAAAATCAGTAAACAACTCGCTAAGCCCCAGGCGATTGCTGATCAAGGGATCGGAACGCTTTAGTCCGGGCTGATAACTGATAACTGGTTTGCCCGCCGCCACCGCCTGAAACAACACTATTGAATTCATGCCGATGACCAGGTCGACGGCTGAAATGCTTTCTTTTACATCCGGACGATTATCTAGAGAAATTCGCGCATCGTTTGGATCAAGCAGCGAATTGAATTTAAGACGATCCTCGTTTGGATGCAGTCGGATGATCAATTGTGATTCCGCCGGCGCGGTTGACCATATATGTAAAACATCTTTTAGCACTTGGTACTCGTCATAGCCGTATTTTTCAATTTCTGACCGCTCATTAAGCGCGCGCAACGGCTGGGAAACAAACAATACTCGATTTGTCTTTTCCCCGGTTAAACTGATGCCGTCCGCAAAATGATCAAAATGCGGATTGCCCGTGACAATAATTTGCTTTTCGGCAAATCCTTCATCAACCATATCCTGCTTTGAGATATCATCCATCACGCAAATATAATCCGGTAAATATTTGAAATCTTTGCGTTCGCTTGAAAATCGTTGCCAGTAGTTCGCCCAGAAATCAAGCACGTACACCGAAGGGACAAAGCGTTCCCGGCACCAGAGCAGAATATCCTTGTCGATAGTGTTGCCCAGGCTGGTGCCGGCCAAAAAAAGATCCGGCTTGAATTTTTCCATCAATTCATGTAAATCAACAAGGGCGATTGTTCGCGCGTCAATAAATTCAATCTCCGCTTGACGAAATAATTCCCGCGCTTGATTGTCGATAACGCAAATCAAGTCGGCATTATCAACGAGCAACCTTTTGACAACTGGCAAAATAGCGTTGGCGCCGCCGGCATCCGAAGCGCAGACAAGTGTTTTTTTCATAATTCCGATTTATGAGCGATTATCTTTTTAACCGCCGACACAAACAAGTCAACGTGTTTTTTCGTGTAAGGATGCTGACAAATATCAGTCAGCGTAAGCTCATGTTCTTGCAATCGCTCCACCGCCGGACAAATGCCTTTCCGATAATCCGGCCGACCTTTGTAATAATTGCTTTTAAATGGAAAATGCGTATTATTAAACGCTTTTTGCTGCTGAAATACGGGCAATAAATAAATTGGCTTCACATATCCCTTGGGCATCAAAAAGCCTTCCGCCCTCATTGCTTCCACAAAGCGATCGCGCGAAATTCCAAGCATGCGTTCGTTGATTTTAATGGGATAGCGATAATATACATGGCGGACGCAAGCGTTTTCCTTCGGCAAAATCAACCCCTTGATGCCGGACAACCCGCGTGCAAGGCGATGAACCAAGAACAGCCTTTTCTGATTTAAATTATCAAGTTTTTTCACTTGTTCATAGGCCAGGGCCGCCACTAATTCCGTCATGCGATAATTACTGCCGATAATCGGACCGGCTGAATAATGCGGCATTTGATCAACCACCACTTCGCCATGATTGCGGGCCAGTCGCGCGCGCAATGCCAATGTCTTTTTATTCGTCACTAAAATCCCGCCTTCTCCCGTTTGCATGGTTTTGTGGATATTAAAGCTGAAAACGCCGATATCGCCGATCGTGCCCGTATATTTTCCAAAATAACGCGCGCCTGGCGCCTGCGCATTGTCCTCGATTATGGATAATTTATATTTCCGCGCAATGCGACGAATTTGCCGATAATCGGCCGACCCGCCGAACAAATTAACGGCGATGATCGCTTTTGTGCGCTTAGTGACGCAACGCGCGATCGCGTCGGGATTTACGCAAAAAGTGCGGTCGTCAATGTCCGCGAAAATCGGAACCGCTCCATTGGCAAGCACCGCGCTGGCTGAAGCGGACATGGTGTACGGAGGCACAATCACTTCATCGCCGGGGCCGATGCCGAGCGCAACGATCGCGGCATGCAAAGCCGTAGTGGCCGAATTGAAAGAAACAGCGTAGTTGATTTTAAATTTCCTGGCGAAGAATGCCTCAAGCTTCCTAACTTCCCGTCCGCCCAAAAAACCATTGCTCGCGCTGGCCAAGAAACCGGAAAGCGGTCCTTGGCGCAGAACTCTTATCGCCGCTTTGATCTCGCGCTGATCGATGTTATGAATTGGGCGAAGCGATTTTGCAAGCACCGGCTTGCCGCCGAACAAAGCGAGTGTTTTTTGTTTTTTCGCAAACATAAAAATTTTTAGAACTTATCTCAAAAATAATTTTAAGTCATTTTTGAGGATTTTTCGAGCGATAAATTGAAAAATTAAGGAGGAATAGCGGGCTATTTCGATGAGATTTTACAATTTAGCAGCCCTGCCTGCCGGCAGGCAGGCAGGCGAAAAAGACCAAAAAGGAGCCAAGATTTATTTTTGAGATAAGTTCTAGTAATATTTCGAATGCTTAAGGACTATGCGACGTCCGCCGCGCTTGGCGCTGTCTACCAGCGCCGACAAAACCGCTAAATTTTTTGCGGCGTCGCGGATTGTGCATAACGGTTTTTCAATCCCGTTGAGACAAGCGACCAGATGATCCACCACGCCCTTCACCATTCCGATTTTTTTCAGTTCATTGTCTTGCGCCGAATAATCCAGTTCGCGGATGCCGGTGAAAAAATGCGACGCCCGAACGGGAATCCAATGAAAATCAAAACCATAATGATTTATGAACAGCGCTCCCTTGTCCCCCAATAGCCGGATTTCATGAATGCCGTAAATATTTTGATCAAAGCTCTGGATTGTCGCCACCGCTCCCCGCCGAAAAAATAACATTCCGTCGACATTATCGTCGCCCTTGGGATGAGTGCTATTATTCGAATTTATCGCGCCGGTGACAGCGACGATTTTGTCTTGGAGCAAAAAGCGCAAAGTATCGATCACGTGCGAGCCGTTATTATGTATCCCGTTGCTGTAATATGCGGTGATTTGCCTTATGTTTCCCAGCTTGCCAAGTTGAATTTTTTGTCGAGCGCGTTTAAATGATTCAAAAAAACGTCTTTGATAATTAACCAAGATTGTCATTTTTTTATCTGCTTCCAAGCGCGTCATTTTTATCGCTTCAGCCAAGGAATCGCTGACCGGCTTTTCACAGATAACGGCATCAACATTATACTTTTGGCACATTTTTAAATAACGATAATGCGTGGCCGGCGGCGTGGCGATAGCGACAATATCCGGCCGTTCCTGCTTTAAACATTTTTCCGCGTTGTCATAAACGGCAGCCGACGGAAA
Source organism: Parcubacteria group bacterium (assembly GCA_043797615.1). Lineage (GTDB taxonomy): Bacteria > Patescibacteriota > Patescibacteriia > UBA11705 > JABHMO01 > JAZDPK01. The sequence goes on along the minus strand of JAZDPK010000012.1, from coordinate 28,797 downwards.
CAAAGAATGAGCTTGACGCAACGCGCTGACCGAACAATCAGCCAGACCGGCCAATTGAATGTCCGGATGCATTAAAAACGCGCCCGCGTAAGTTGTCGGCTTTGGCCTCAGGGGATCAGCCTCAAGCAAAGCGCCGATATTGCCGCAGCCGATAATAACCGCGTTATATTTTCGATTTTTTGACATAAGCAATTATTTTGATCATCGCTTTGAAAATTTTCCAGTTGCCGCGCAAACGTTGGGTGTAAAAGCGCGAAACATCCGCCCGGTTTTTTATTTGCACCGGCATTAAATGAACTTTAAAACCCAACGCAACAGCCTGAAGCGTCAATTGCGTGCCGATAGAGCTCAAATTGTCGAAATATCCGATTTTTTCATAAACATGCCCGCTATATGCTTTAAATCCGCACAAAGGATCAGGCACGCCGTAGTAATGCTTGGTATACAACGCAAAAATTTTTTCAGCAAAGCGATTCAGCGCCGAACGTTGACTCACAACTAAATCCGCGTTCCCTGAAACAATCGGCTGAATCAGCATGGGAATATCGTGCGGGTTGTGCTGACCGTCCGCGTCAAGCGTTACAATAATATGCGCGCCGATTTTCATTGCATATTCAAAGCCGCGCTGCAGTGCGCGATCATAACCCTGATTAACCTCTTGATTCAAAACAACCGCGCCGGCTTGGCGAACCAACTCCGCGGTCGAATCGGTTGAACCATCATCGATTACAATAACGTTGTCCACATATCGTAAAGCATCGCGCACAACAGAGTTGATTGTTTGTTCTTCATTAAAAGCAGCGATTAATGCGACTTTCATATATTATTTGAATAAATCCCAAGTAAACTCCTCGCCCGCCTCCATTTGGCGCTTAATCGTCAATCCGATTATTTTTTGCATGTCATACGGCATAACCGCCCCGGCTGGCGCCGGTCTCAATACGGATATTTTATCGCGAGTTATTACATCCCCCGGTTCCAATTGCGCCGTCGCGCGCAAACAACGCCTTTGCAACACTACTGTGTCTTTTTCGTTTTCCTCCACAACTTTCGTGCTTTTCCCTAACGCCAATTCCAGTTCTCTCGCGCGCAAAACCATTTCTTTCCATGCTGTCGGATTCAGCGAGAACGCATGATCCGGACCGATTCGACTGTTATCATCGGTAAAATGTTTTTCGATGATCCTTGCGCCCAAGGCGATCGCGCCGAGTACCGTGGTAAGTTCGGGAGTATGGTCGGAAAGCCCGATGACAAATTCCGGGTATAACCGTTTATATGTCTTTAAAACATTAAGACAAACATATTTGAAATTGTCCTTGTTGCCGGTGTAATTAGTATTGCATTGCAGAATCGCCAATTGCCGGTTGATCGGATAAATAACATCTACGGCTCTTTGCACGTCGATCAAATCGGAGGCGCCGGTTGACAGAATCATCGGTTTGCCTTTTTGGGCCATCGCTTGCAGTATTTCCGGCCAAGTAATATCGCCGGATCCCACCTTGTAAACTGAAACGTAAGGATCCAAGTGTTCTATCGCTTCCATGTCGTATGGCGAAGAAAAAAAGTCAATGCATTCATGATTGCAATGTTTTTTTAATTCTTCCGTCCATTCCCGCGCGATTGATGCGTCCAGATACATTTCATAAACCGACTTGGGCCATTTGCCCTGATGAGACAATTGAGCGCCTAATTTTTCAAAGCCCTGCCGGCTGACAATTTTATCCGCTTGAAAATGCTGAAATTTCACGCCGTCGGCGCCCACTTCTCGCGCCAATGAAATCAAATCCTTGGCGCGATTTAAATCGCCGTCATGATTAGACGCGATATCGGCGATAAAATATGACGGAGAATCATTGGAAATATTCTTGGTCCCGATTTTAAAATTCATATTTTTTTATTTATCAAAAATATTATTTTGACAGTCCCGATGAAATGCGTTGATCGAATCTTCCATCGCCGGCATCGTTTGGCCGAGCGCATTCTCGATCTTTGCCATGTTCAGGCATAAATTTGCGCCTCGTTTGGCTGTCAATCCAGCCTTATTGACTTGGCTCGTGCCGATCAAACCTTGGTCTAAGTTGAATTTTTGCGCCACTTTCAACATAAAATCATATTTGCTCAGGCAATCAGAGCTCCCCACATTGTATATTCCGCGCAAATCGAGTTTTAAACACTTTTCTAAAATGTTTGAAAGACAAAAAGTGTAAATTGTTGAAAATATGGCGTCTGTAAAACCATTGATATTATTACCTTTCATCAAGGAATCCAATATCCATTCTCCAAAACTCAATTTATTCCGCACATTCAAACCAAAAATATTTGTTCTCAACACCAAGGCATTGTCATGCTGCAAAGCTTCCCGTTCCCCTAAAAGCTTGGTTCGGCCATAATGATTAACAGGATCTTCTTCCCCTTCTTGAAAATGACCTTTTACTCCGTTATAAACAGCGTCGGTTGAAATATACACGAGTTTGGTTTTATTGCGACTTAGCGACTGCGCCACATTTCTAGTCGCGCGCACATTTAATTCATATGCCGCGTCTTTATCTTCTTCGCACTTGTCCACGTTTACCAGCGCCGCACAATGTATAATAGCATCAGGATTGAATTTTTTCACGATTTCATTCAACTTGAACGAATCAAGCAGATTCAATTCAATCGCCTGAATATTTTTCATCTCGACTTTATTATTCAGGTAAACGCCTATAATCTGACAGTGATCCCGGTAAGCATAGGCAAGATTGCTGCCCAACATGCCGCTGACTCCCGTAATTAAAATTTTAGCCATAATTAATGTATTTTTCTATCATAACGTTTAACTCGTCATTGCTGATCCATTGATCGTTCAAATCGCTTCTGTAAACAAAATTGCTCACGACCCTTTGAGCTTGTTCATATCTTTTTCGAGCCGCTTCACCCCATGAAAATTCCGGCAATACAATATACATATTGTTTTCAAAACAGGTCTTGCGCGCCTCATCTTCCGAAATCAACGTTTCATGAATCTTTTCACCCGGTCTGGTGCCGATTATTTTTATCTGACAATTCGGATCGATCGCTCTGACCAAATCCACTATTCTCATTGAAGGAATTTTGGGAACGAAAATTTCGCCTCCCACGCTTTGACTTAGCGCTTTCAGCACCAGTTCCACCCCCTCCTCCAGCGTCAGCGAGAAACGAGTCATCGCCGGTTCAGTGATGGGGTATTCCGTTTCCCCGCGCGCCTTAATATCCAGAAAAAACGGCAAAACACTGCCGCGGGAACCAATGACATTGCCATATCTCACGACAGAAAAGACTGTCTTACCTCCGCCATAAACATTCGCCGCGACAAATATCTTTTCCGCGACAAGCTTTGTGGCCCCGTATAAATTGATGGGATTGACCGCCTTGTCGGTGGAGATGGCGACGACTTTTTGCACGCCAGTATCTACAGTCGCGCCGACAATATTGTCCGCGCCGAGCACATTTGTGCGCATTGCTTCTGTCGGATTATATTCCAGCGCGGGAACCTGCTTCAGCGCCGCGGCATGCACGACATAATCCACCCCGTGAAAAGCCCTCTGCAATCGATCCTTGTCCCTGACATCGCCTAAAAAATAGCGCATGGGATATTTGTCCGTTGGAAAAATCTTTGACATTTCATACTGCTTGAATTCGTCGCGGCTGAAGATAATCAACTTTTTTGGTCGATATCTTTTAAAAACAGTTTCCGTGAATTTTTTTCCGAACGAGCCGGTTCCTCCCGTCACCAAAATAACTCGATTGTTTAGCATAAAATTATTCATTCATGATTAAAATTAATTTATTTATAGCGCTGAATAAAGCTGTTCATGTTTCATTATTTCAATTGAAAGCAAAAACTTTTTCTCAAATATCTTCCGGCCGGCCGCTCCCATGGCAACGGCCGCCCTTCTGTCATCCAATAATCTTAAAATCGCGTTAGTCAGCTCGGTTTCATCGTTTTTTTTAATTATTAATCCGGACACCTCATGTTCGACTGTTTCCGCGCAGCCTCCCGTATCGGTAACGATCAGCGCTTTGCCCGCGCGCAACGCTTCCAAGCAGGTATAAGGAATGCCCTCCGAGGCGATGGACGGAACAACCGCAATGTCAACGATGGCGTTCAGCCCGCTCATATCCCGCCAATAGCCTAAGAATTTAACATTGTCATTTATATTCAATTGCCCGGCCAATTTTTGGAAGTCTGGAAGCGCCTCCCCCGCGCCAGCGATTAAAAGTCTGGCCGCCGGATATTTTTTTATTATTTCCGTCATTGATTTCAACAATACGCGATGTCCCTTGGCTTCTCCGTAAACGCCGCCGGAGATAAGCAACAGCGGCGAATCATGAGGCACTCCCAATTCCTGCTTTTTCTTATAAATCTCATCGGGCGACAGGACCGGCGCGTCCGCTATCCCCAAAAAAATATTTTGCGTTTTATCCAATGGAATTCCACGTCGCTTATTAAGCTCCAGGCTTAAAAATTTTGCTTGCGTAATTATTTTACTGCAACACTTTGGAATGAAATAATCGTATAAACGATCGGAAATCCGATACCATTTTCTTGGTTGCGCCAAACTGAGAATCGTCATGATTATATTTCTTATCCCGCAGAAGCGAGACACAATCACCGCAATAAGGACCGACTCCTTGGCGGGATAACCTCCATTATTAAAATGTAGTATGTCTATATTGTTTTTTTCCTGTTTGAACAAGCGATAAAAAATCAAAGTATTATGAAGCGCATGTCGAAATTTCGCTAATGTGGTTATTTCGATGATGCGATAATAGATATAATTAAGCCACCGATAAACGCTGCGGCCGAGCAAGAAGTCCGCGTTTAATAATTTTCTGATTGCGATGATTGATTTGTTTCTCCCTGAATAACCCTCTGTCGCATAATGTAATTTTTGAATTAAATTCCTTCTCCCTAAAACCGCGCGGGTGTCTAAATAATGAATAAGGACGTCTTTTTTTAGCCATTGCTTTGCGCGTTCGGCGAAAAGCGCGCTCTTGTCAGTATATAATTTTATTTCGTATTTATTATCGTCTAAATTATCAATAAGCCCAAACAGGTATTGAGCATCCCCGCCGATAACTTCGCCGTGACCGGAATAATATAAAATTTTTATTTTACTCATATTGCATCTTTGGATAATTCTCTGAAGAATTGACCGGCTCGTTGATAAGCGGTTTTCAATATCGCGCAATCAACCAAGTAAGCGATGAATTGAAAACCGTTTTTATAAAGCATTTCAACATAATCAAGATCGCGCGCGAAAGATCCGGCCGCCTTGCCGGCATTCCGGATGACGGCCGCGCATTTCTTTTGCATTTCAATGACCGTCTCATGATTCAATTGGCCGGGCAGCCCAACCGATTGAGAAATGTCGTATATTCCCAAGTAAATGAGATCGATGCCCGGAACGGCGGCTATTTTTTCTATATTTTCAATCCCTTCTTTGCCTTCCACCAGAATCCCCACCAATGTGTTTTCATTGGCGAATTTCATGCTCTCGGCGAGATTTTCATGGCAATAATCATGCACCCTGGTGTAAGGCGACAATCCCCTTTCTCCGTCTGGCTTATATTTGCAGGCCTTGACAACCGCCTCGGCTTCCGCGACCGTGGAAACATGCGGCACCATTACCGCTTGCGCACCGATTTCCAGCGCGCGAAGAATTGTCTGTTCATTTTTGTCTGAAACCCTGATAATCGACTGGCAATTTTCCAGCTCGATTGATTTAACCATTTGTTCCATGGTTTCAAAGGACATCGGACCATGTTCCATGTCGATAATCACGAAATCCACTCCGCTTTGAGCGATTGCGTTGGACGCGCCGGCGGCAGGCAGCATTGACCAGGTGCCAAACACCTTTTCTCCGTTTTTTAATTTTTCTTTTAACTTATTATTTTTCATAATTTTAAAACAGGAATTGCTTATAGATTTCATCATTGATCATGATTTTTTCAACTTGTTGACGATCATTTTCATTATCAACGGACTTGGAATTAAAATCCGTTTTAACCATTCGCACCGTGAAGCCATGCTCGATCGCGCGCAACATTTCAATGGATTCGGCCACCTCGAGCGGAGTCGCGGACATTTCCTGAAACGCGAATAAATTCTTCTTGGTGAAAGGCATGATGCAAACCTGTTTAATTCTCGGCCCCACGCGATTGCGCGTATTGCTGGGAAGCGGGCTTCGGGACATATAAAGGGCGTTCATTTTCGCGTCAGTGACAACATGTATTTCATTCGGATCAAGCCATTCTTCTTCGGTCATGTCCTTGGCGAGATTCACGCAAAATATAGACTGGTCTTGAAGCAATGGCGCCACCGCTCGTTCAATCATTTCCGGATGCACCAGCGGCTCGTCGCCCTGGACGACCACGACAATATCATCATCGGCCAAATCAAGCTGTTTGCACGCTTCCGCCACTCTCAAGCCGGGGCGGGATATTTCTTTCGGCGTCATTAGCACCTTGCCGCCAAAACTTTCCACCGCCGCCTTGATTTCTTCGTCGCAAGCGGCGATAAAAACATCGGTAACGCTCTTTGCCAGCGCCGACCGCTTGTAAACATGCTCAATCATCGGTTTGCCCAGAATATCGCATAAAGGTTTGCCCGGAAAACGGGTCGAACCCATGCGCGCGGGAATGCCAACGACTATTTTCATAAATTTACATTTAGTTAATTATTTTATAGCGTCGCTTTGCATAGAAAGGTGCTGCCAAGCCCGTGCTTGGTCAAAATCGCGCGAAAATCAACATCGTTTTTTTTAAAAAATTCATTCATGTCGAGCATATATTGGTTTTCCGGTTTTGCGTACAATTCAACGCCCATTTGAGATAATTCGATGCCGGGCATCGGCTGGCCAAGATACCACCATTGCAGAAAATTAAGCAGCGTCCAATCGTGCATATTGAGCACCTCGCAACGCAGTCCGGCCAATGAAAATAATTTCTTAACGGTGTCGGAATTAAAATACCATAAATGGCCGCGATGCCAATGAAACAGCCGATGCGTTAACAAGGTTTTTTCCGGCAAAAAATTCATTAGCGCTTCGGCCGTGTTTGGCAATTCCGCCCAAATGAAGCCGCCGTCTTTCAAATATGTTTTGGCTTTTTGCAAAACGGCGATCGGGTCAGACAAATGATCTACCACCTGCATCATGAATATCGCGTCGAATTTCCGGTCAAAATCCAGCGTTTCGATCGGCTGGCTATGTATCTCTATGCCAAGCTTCGCTCTGGCGTAATTCGCCAACTCCGCGTTCAATTCGACGCCGGTCGCTTTTTTTACTTTGGGCTGGATCAAAGACAAAAACGATCCGCAGCCGCAACCGATATCCAACACTTCCGCCTCCGGACTTAGCCAAGTCAAGGCCATTGCCGCTTTTTGACGATACGTTTCGATCCTCGCCCGATCATAATCAGCCAAATTTTGCGCGCCATACAATTGCGGGTGCTTGTTCAGATAATCGGTTGATTCATACGACTCTATCGCAAAATTCGGATCGGTTTTGTCCAAAAAAATCAATCCGCAATCTTTGCAACGCAAAACAGGAATCTGTTCGTTGCCGCGAATGCGATCGCTCAATCGCTCAAATTCCTTGGCGTGGCAAAAATAGCAGGTTGATTGACTCATAAATATTTATTCTTGTTTTTCTCTGAATTCCTTGGTTAAAATCGCCTGCATTTGGTCGCCGGCCGGCGTTAATTTTTCCGCCAGCTTGATGCGCGGCCAATCGGCGATAGGCGACCGCACGTACAAGCTGAAAGTTCGTTGCAAGCCGGCAATTTCATCGGCGCTTATTTGCGGCATGCGCAGCAAGCTTTTCGAAATGCACGCGGTGTTGACCACGGTCGATGGATCGAGAAAACCGGCCTCAACGGCTCGTTCGCGCAGCGCGGTGCCATGGTATGGCGCAAATACGGTGCAACTGATGGAATCGCAGTATTTTTCTATTTTTCGGTTAAAATTGATCGTGTCGAATATTAATTGCCGCGTTTCCCCGGGAAATCCGATAATATTGTTGGAAGCGGTGGATATGCTGGTTTCGCCGACCATTTTGATCGCCTGAATGATGGTCTCGTCCGAAATTTTTCGGCCGATCACATTGTAGCGAAAATCGGCGTTGCCGTGCTCGATGCCGATATTGCCGCGCGCGCAATTTATTTCGTTTAATTTTTTCACCCGCTCCTCGGTCACGGTTTCAGCGCGGGTATTCATGAAAAAAGGTATTTTGTATTGCAAATAGATTTCGCAAAACTGGTCGAACTCCTCATCCGTTAACATTAGAAAAGTATCAGAAAGAAAATAAATGAATTCCGGCTTGTGCGCTTTGACTAAAAAATCGAATTCCCGAGCGAATTTATCAATCTTCCGTTTGCGAAAAAACATTTTTTTCGTATGCTCCAAATACCAGCGATTGTTGGCGCCGGAATTGCAATAGTCGCAATTGAACGGGCATCCGCGATGCAACTCGACGGCCAAAGTGCGATAAATTTTACCCATCATTGGCCGATACATATTATGTTCATCGAAAATGGAATAATCGGGAAACGGCAAATCATCAATATCAACCAATGCGTTGATTGGATTGCAGATTATCCGACCGTCTTTCTTGTAGCCAAGATTATTAATTTCAAAAGGACTCTGCGAATTTCGCAACTTACGGCAAAGCTCGAGCAAGGCGATTTCCCCTTCTCCGCGAATAACATAATCAATGTCCTGATTCATTAAAACTTTATCCGCCGCATAAGTGCAAAAAACCCCGCCGGCGACAACCGGGATTTCGAAATCAGCGATTGACCGCAACAATTTGCAACCCAATGCAAAATTATCTTCCACCAAAGAAATAGCGATCAAATTCGGCTGAAAGCGATTGATTTGCGCCCGCAAATCAGTGTAAGGATCCGTCGCCTTCGGCTGAATGCCGCGTTCTTGAAAGCTGTATGGCAAGACATTGAGCGCCTTCACCTTGTCCTGATTTGTATCGATCGCCTGATCAGGATAAAACGTAGTATCAAAAACCTCCGTCTCCATGTCCGCCTTTTTCAGAACAGCCGAAAGAACGGCGATGGCGTGCGGCACCATCGAACTCATGGAAAGATTGGGATAAATGAATAAAACGCGAAAAGCCATAAATTATTTTTTAAGAATGCAAAATATATTGTCGGTCAAGCCGGATTCTTCCAAAATATTCTTATATTCCAAATCCGCTTTTTGAATCAAACGAGCAATTTTGCCTTTGATTTTAACGTTCGTTGAATTGGTCAAATAATTTGTCGGTAAAACGGCCTGCATGCAATCCCAACGGCACGCCTGCGGCGCGCGGCGGTAAATCCAATTCAAAGTATTGGTCAGGCTGGTTTGCTGGAAAGATTCCATTGATTCAATCACCAGACCGGTTTTGGCCGCGACCGCGGCCAACGTTTGCGGATCAAAATAGTACAAGTGCGGCTCCTGATAAAAGAAATCTCGGAACTCAACATTATCAAACAAGCTGACCAATGGGTCCAAGACGTTGGGAATTTCAACGTGAATAAGGCCGGTCGGCGTCAAATATTGCTTGAGGTCGCGCAAAAACTCAACGGGGTCGGCCACGTGTTCCAACAATTGGAACAAGCAAATATGATCGAATTTCTTGTCAGCGAATTCCGAGCGATTCAGCGGTTGCGAGCTGGTTCGAATGCCTTTGACTCGCGTGGCGTATTCGGCTTCGCGTAAATTGTATTCGATGCCGCAAACATCTCGAACGTGTTTTTTCACCGCCTGCAAAAAATAGCCTGTACTGCTGCCGATTTCCAAAACGCTGTCGGACGATTTAAGATATTTTCTCATTTTGCCGATTCTTTCTTGCTGTACGGGCAAAAAAGAATCAAACAAGCTGTCCAATTCAGCCTTCGCCCCTTGGTGATATTCAATGGCATATTGTTTTTGATAAAATTTCGGCGATTTATTTTCAAAAGTCAACGCGCCCGCCATGCGAACGAGCCCGCATTGTTGGCATTTGACAACCGTTCCCGTCTTATTGTAACGCAGCTTGTTTGTCACTGATTGATATTCGCTCGAATGGCAATTAACGCAATAATCAATATCGCTTTCCCTTCTCGCCATCGTGAAACCGTCAGTTTCAGTTTTCTTTGTTACCGTTGAATCATTCAATTCAGACAAAACTCGTTCCAGCCAGTTTTCTAAATTTAAAACATCAATATTATTAATAATCGCTTTTTGAATATGCTCGTCGGTATGATACCCCCAACCGGCCATAAATACTTTAACGCCGGCCAGCTTGATATTCATTATATGGCTTATATTGTCATCGAGAAAAACAATATTTTCCAGCCGCTCGTTATTCAGTTCGGCAATTTTATTTAACGCGGTCAATTTATCGTTGGCGATTGACTTGTCGTACACTTTTGATTCAGGAAAATCAATTCCAAGATGCTCCAAAAAAACGAGAACTGATTTCGCGTCCTTTCCGCTAGAGACGATGTAAACATCGGCCGACTCCATAACTTTTTTCAAATCGCCGGCCAGACAAGGATATGAATAATTTAACCGCAGCCAATAATCAAGATTCTGGTTTCTTAATCTTTCCCGCGCCTCAAAAAACCTTTGGCCATAAAGCGAACGATCCGGTTCGTTTTGCTGGATGAGCGATTCAAAATCAGCTTCATCCAGCAATAACTTCCGTTCGGCGTAAGATTTGAAAATCGTCAAATATTGGTCGGCCGTCCTGACGCAGCCGCGCCAAAGCCGAAAATAATCTGCCAGTTCATTCGGCACCTCCGCCGTTTGAGTGATGAAATGTTTTATATTTTGCCAATCAAGCCAGGCGTTATAGCCGGTAATCAAACATTCCGCCGTGCTATCGCAGATGACTCCGTCGAAATCCAATCCAATTATTTTTTTCATAACCGCATTAAATTATTTTTAAAATCAATCAGCGATTCGGCCAGCCGGCCGTCGCCGATAAGCGCGAAGACGCGGGCCGGAGCGCCATCGCCGTTTTCCACCGGTATCGGGGCGCCGAAATAAACAAACATATCGTTGACCGGCAGTTGATCAAGATTGGCCAAATTCTCAAAAATCAATATGTTTTTTGCCAGCAATTTTTCGTGAATTATTTTTTTTTTGCGTTCCTTGCGCGTCCACACTCGGCGTATCGACACCAACGGCCAAAACCCCCCGTTTGATGAGCGCGTCGGCCGCTTCCGTTGTCAGACACGGGCGCGTCTGATAATATTTTTCACTGTTCCAATATTGCGCGTGGCCGGTGCGGAAGAAAACAGCCTGTCCGGCCGCAATATTTGCGGGAATGTCCCGGTCGGTGATTTGTTCGCGGTTGCGGACGTCAAGGCAACGGCCAACGCCGAAATAATTCATCGGTTCCATTTGATTCAAGCCGGCGCCATTTTCAATAACATGGCACGGCGCGTCCAAGTGCGTGCCCGAATGGGAACCGAACGTTAAACTGGATACGGCCGTGTTATTTAAACGGATGGATTTGAATCGGGCGATATTAATGCCCGGGTCGCCCGGATAAACAAGCGTCGAATTTGACAACGGATGGGATAAATCCACGATTTTAAAAGGATTTGATTTCATTTTCTGGTTTGTATAAAAATTTATTTTTTAATCTGCCGAGTCCCGCGATTTCAACTTCGAACACGTCGCCATGATTCAAATACGTTTTTTCCACGACCCGCGGCGGCGTTCCGGTGATGATTATGTCCCCGACTTCCAACGTCATCCATTGCGACAAGAAGTTGATGATCTCGCCGTCCCGCCAAATTCCTTTATCCAGCGTCGATTGGCGGATAAGTCTGCCGTTTTGCCGACAACTGATCATCGCCTCCCGGGGTTCGAAATTTGTATCAATCCAGGGACCGATCGGGCAGAAAGTATCCGCGCCTTTTGATCGCGCCAAGTGATGATCGCGATTTTCAATATTGTCCGCCGTGACGTCATTGGCGCAAAGGTAACCGAAAATGGATTTTTCTCCTTCCTCTATCGACGCAAACTTGGTTTTCTTGCCGATCACGATTCCCAACTCCGCTTCTCCCCACGCCTTAATATTCTCAAACGGACAGATTATTTCATCGAACGGGCCGCAGATGCTGCTTGTCGGCTTCATGAATATCAACGGCTCTTTCATGTTTTCCGTTACACCGGTTGCTCCCGCATAATTTGCGGCTAATCCAATGACCTTGCTTGGCGAACAAGGAGCAAGCAACTTTACCTGATCCAGGTCGCCAATCGTTTTTTCGATCGTATAATTGTTGAACGGGTCTCCGTTCAGAAGCCGAACCTGATCATTAATGACGCAGCCATAGGTTGGCTTTGGAAATTCCTGATTGATAAATCGGATTAATTTCATAGTCTTACCAATTATTAAAACTTTCATCCTGTTTTAACTGTTTTTCTTTATACAATGTGTTCATCAGATCAAGTATGCCCTGCCCGAGATCAATATGAGTGTAACCGGTTATTTTTTTCGCCAATTTGGGCGCGAATTCGAACGGAGTAATATTATAATGATGCGAGCTCTGTCCCTGTTCTCTGAATTCCAATTCTACTTTATTGTTTAACATCTCCTTAATCATGAGCAATAAATCTTTTATTTTAATCTTTTGCTGGCCGCTCAAAATGACATGTTGATTTCTAAATTCTTCGTCTAAAATCCTCACGCTTAATTGTGAGGCGTCATAAACATGGATATAATCGCGCAATTCATTGCCATCGCCATGTCTGATAATTTTTCCATTCTCCATGGCCTGCTTGACAAAATTATACATGGAGTTTTTCCCATTCGCGCGCGGACCATACAACGAGCCGTATCGGAGAATCGTGAAATTCAATCCATATTTTCGATTATATTCTTCTATAATCAATTCGCAGGCCTGCTTGCTGGTGCGATAAAACGAACCGCTATTGCTGTAAACGTATATGGTGCTGGCAAAAACATATCTCTTAATTTCATTTATTCGGCAAACCTCTAAAATATTTGTATTACCGATAATATTGGTCGTAATCGTTTTCACGGGATTTTCAGAAGCTTCATCAATATCAGCAATGCCGGCAAAATTATACACCGCGTCTTGCCCGATTATCGCCTGTTCTATTTGCGTTTTGTCCGTAATATCACCCTTTATAAATCGTTGGTTCGATTTTAAATGCAGGCTTTCATTGATATCAAAGATGGTCACTTCGTATCCGTGATTAGCCAGAGTATCGGCGACATGGCTTCCTAAAAATCCGGAACCGCCAAACACTATTATTTTTTTCATATGATTTGCTTGTTTAACGCCTCGCCAGATTGACGAATGACGCTTGATCTATCCTTCGCTGGCGCAAAAGCGCGCTCGCCGGCCCAAATCCGGAGAATATTTAATGATCAAATCGTCCAATCGGCTCAGCAATCTTGATAATTCGATTTCATCGCTCCGCGAAACGCGCAAACTGCCCATGACCTTGTCGTAAAAAACATTCGTGTATTCGGTTTCAACTTGCTTGAAGCTTTTTTTTACAACGCTCAAAATCAGCGCTGATTGACTTTCATTGTCCATTTCCGATTGCGACTTCGCCGTCTCCCCCAATTCATCGGCGATCGTCCGCAATTCGTTTTCCAATTCGTTGTTGTATTTAAAATGATTCGGCCAGGCCCTTCTCAAGGCATAAACCAGCAGCGTCGCCTGCGGACTGATTTTATCGTAACGCGGCTCAACGCCAAGCAATACGTTATCGCGGTTCATTTTCGATTTTACCAGGCGGATAAACTCTTCCAACACAACAGGCGGCAAATGGTGTAAAAATCCGTGACAAACGACCGAGTCGATGCCTTGATCCGATCGCAGGAATTCCAACGCGTTCTGACAATAATATTGCAAATTCAAATTTCTTTTTTCCGGCAAGCTTTCCATATATCTTTTGGCCAAAGAAATGCTTTCCGCGCTGGCGTCAATGCCGATAACCTTGAAGCCGGCGCGCGCGAACTCAAGGCAAACCCAGCCGTCGCCGCAGCCAAACTCGATTACGCTGTCAACTCCTGCGCGACGCAACTTTTCAATCATCCAATCAACCGATGCGCCATAATGCTGTTTGACGAATTCGCTGTTTCGCCAGATATTATTGTGAAAATACGGATTGAAAAAATCTTTTCGAATATCCGGAATTTTATTGTTTGCCGAGCGCTCGGAAACGATGCTATCAAAAGATTGAGCCTCCTTGTTTAATCGTTTCTCATAATTAGTTGTCGCGGTGCCATGGCCGATTACATCTGGTATCATAAGCTATTTCTCAATTATCGTATGTTATTAAGTATCTTTTTTACCAAGCCGGTCAAACGCATTCCATCAAGCAAACTTAAAATTTTTTTCCGAATTACGAATTTTTTTCAGCCGAACGCAAATGAGCCCAAATCAAATCGCTTTCGCCGGGTGGCCAGTCTGCCTTATTCCTAACGCTGCCGCTTAATTTCCAAAACGATTCTATTTCTTCCCCCCCAAAAAAAAACGAAAATCCACAGCACTCCATGACGTATTGCAGACTGGTTAAACTAAATTGATAAGTATGAGCGTTTTGCAAAAGCCCAATTATATCATTCTTTAGAAAGGAATTTTTTATTATTCCCAGCGTTCCGGGTACGGCCACATAACAAATCCCGTTTGGCTTTAATAAATTTCTGATTTGCGTCAATGCCTGTTCCAATTCTAAAAAATGTTCGACCACGTGGCTCAAAATTATTAAATCCGCCTTTTCCCCGATTGATTCCAATGATTCGTATCCTCCGGTCAGTAAATTTTGCAACCGAGTTTTTTGTCGGCCATATTCTAGGTGGTCAATTCCATAGTCACAGCCATAGACGTCATGGCCATTGCGCGCAAATTGCTCCAGCATTGTGCCAAAATCGCAACCAATGTCAAAAATAACGGCCCTTTCCGGTAAAACAATTTGATCCACAATCTCTTTATACTTTTGCTTGTGCTGCTCTTGCCTCAATTTAAATAATTCTTCAATCGGCTGTTGACTGGCGCCATATACATCACGGTATTCGGTAGCGTAAAAATTCGCAAAAGCTTCTTTGTTCATTCTGGGATTTGCTCTTATCAGTCCGCAGTTTTGACAAATAACCAACGGGTAATAAAAACCATAGCGATCAATCTCGGAAATCAATATTCCTTGATTACTACCGCAAAAACACAAACATTCTTCCATTTGATATATTCCCGAATTAACTTTTTCTTTCACTTGGGCAATCGTTGTTTCGGCGATTGATCCGGCAATCAGATTTTTGGCTAGGATATTACCATTATTCCAACCAAGCCGCCTACTAAGCAAGTGGCGACGATTTGTCGTTTGGTTTGAGTGGGAGCAAGGATTCATAATTGCATCAATTAAGTTCAACGAGGACGGCCCAGGCCACGCGATTTATTTCCTCTTCAGTCATGCCGAAAAAAATCGGCAAATTCAGCACCCGCGAGGTGAACCATTCGGCCACCGGACAATCCATTTTGCGAAACGGCAATTGCCGCGAGGCGAAAACTGGTTGATCGTAAACCGGCATCGAATACGCGACCCGCGTATCAATGTCATATTTTGCGCGCAATGCTTCGGCGATTTGGTCTCTTTTATCAATCAGGATCGGATAAAAGAAATAGGCGTTGGCGTTGTCTTCGAAATTAGTCGATATCGTTTTTATCTTTTCCGCTTTTAAATTAAAAATTCGGTCATATTGTTTCGCGATTTGTTTTCTCGCTTGCAAATATTTGGGCAATTTTTCGAATTGCGCCAAGCCGATGGCGGCTTGCAAATCGGTCAATCTGGCGTTGGTTCCCAAAAGCGTGTGCTTGTATTTGCATCCGGCCTGTTCGCCTTGATTTCTCATTGTGCACAATTGCTCTTTGATTTTCGGGTCATGCGTAAAAATCATTCCGCCCTCGACCGTTGTCATCACTTTGGCCATGTGAAAGCTCATCGTGGAGATATTCGCTTGGGCGCCGGCCGGACGACCTTTATACGTCCCGCCAAGCGACTGCGCGCCGTCTTGAAGCACGGCAATATTATGTTTTTGAGCGATTTCAACTATTCGATCATAATCAGCCGGGTTGCCGCCGTAATCGATAAAAACAACCGCTTTTGTTTTCGGACTGATCGCTTCCTCGATCTTTGCCGGATTGAGATTAAACGTCTGATCTTCAATGTCGACAAAAACCGGAATCGCGCCTTGCTGGCATATGGCGGAAACAGTGGCGAAATACGTCATCGCCGGAACGATTACCTCGTCCCCCGTTTTGATGCCGAGAACTTTTAATGCCATGTCGAGAGCGACGGTTCCATTGGAAACGGCGATCGCAAAAGGAACATTCAGAAACCCGGCTAAATTTTCTTCAAGCTTCTTTGTTTTTGGTCCCATTGTCAGCCATTCTGTTTTGAATGAATCGACGATTTCGAACAGCTCGTCTTTGCCGATATCCGGTTTCGCCCACGGAATTTTTTGATTGGTCATAATGCGTATTAATTATTGTTGTTGAATGTGATTTTTTTTTGCAGCTCGTTCTCGCGATCGCCGAAAAATTTTTCAAGCGTATCGAGCTTGTTGTTTTCAAAATCCGCTTCAGTCAGCAGCCCCGAATGGAAGCAATTTAACAACTCTTTAAAACCGTGCTCAACTGTTTTTGTCAATTTAAAACCGATTGTTTGTTCCAATTTGTCGAAATTGACTTTGTAATCGCGCTTATCATCAACCGAATCGATGTAAGTGGCTTTAAGTTCAGGCATAATCGTCTTTAATATTTCGACGACGTCGCGTTTTATGAAATTCGCGGAATTGTTGCCGGCATTGAAAATTTCGCCGCGGACTTTTTCAATCGGCGCTTCCAAAATCGCCTTAATCAACAAGCCCATGTCGGCGACGTGGATATACGGCCGCCAAGTATTCGCCGCAAAAGCGACAATCTCTTTTCTCGTCCAGGCTTCATAAGCGAACGAATTAACCAGCAAATCAAATCTGGTGCGGTTGGAAACGCCGTATGCGGTGCCGAACCGCAAGCAGGTGGTGGCGAATTGTTCATCGCAAATGCCCGTTAAAAATCGTTCGCAATCGATTTTCGTTTCCGCGTAAAGCGAAACTGGATTCAGCTGATCGTCCTCTTTGGCCGCTTTTTCCGGATTGACAATGCCGTAATTCGAGCAAGTCGAAGAGAACACGAATCTTTTTACGCCCGCCTGTTTCGCTTTTTCCGCCAAAATCTTCGTTCCGCCAAAATTTATTTCCACCGCCGAATTCGGCGCCGCCTTGCATGGCTTGTCGCCCACGATCGCCGCCAAGTGGACGACGCTGTCCATGCCGGGCAGAATCCGCTCAAGCAAAGCCGCGTCGCGGATATCGCCTCTGATAAATTCAAAGTTGGGATGACTGATAAAACCTTTCAGCGCTTTTCCGCCATAAATCAGCAAGTCCAAACATCGAACATGATAATTAGCCGCCAAAGCGTCGCGGATAAAGCTGCTGCCGATGTAACCCGCCCCGCCGGAAACTAAAATTTTTTGTGGGATCGCTTGAATTTCGTTCATACGTCAAATTCATTTCTAATTAAATCTTCTAAAGTATTCTCAACTACTAATCCCGCTTTTACCGCTTGGTTCTTGCCCACATTCACATACGGCAAAACAGCTGCTCTCATGCCGAGAAAAACATTACGGCCCAAATGGCATTCTCCGCCGACAATGCAACCTTGCGAGATAAAACAATTATCTCCGTAAGAACTGTTGATTCCAAGAATCGATCCGGCCTCAATAATCACATTATTATTGATTGAAACTTGGTGAGAAATAATGCATCCGGCGTTAATGACGACGCCTTTGCCCAAATTGACGGATCGTTCGATGCTCGCGCCGGGAGAGATTACGTTAATCGGAATCAGACCGGCTTGAATCGCTTGATAATAGGCCCGTTCCCGATGAAAATTATTGCTTATCGCCGCCACGAATCCGCAGACGTTCTCCTGCTTTAATCTCGGCAGAATGCCGTAATCGCCGATTATCGCGATCTGTTCATAAATTTTTTTATTCGCCTTGGCGATTATTTCATCGCCGGTGGCGATAAAACCCGCCAATTGAAAATTTCGGTCTTGCGTTAAAATATCAGCGACGTTCAAAGCGCAAGTGCCCGCCCCGAGAATAACAACTTTCATAAATTATTTTATTTTATATTATCGCGTAATTTTTTCGCCGGCACGCCGACATAAACGACATTATCCGGAACATCGTTATTAACGAACGCTCCGCCGCCGACAATGCTGTTCGATCCGACCGTTATCCCTTCTTTGATATTCGCGCCGATGCCGATGATTGAATTATTGCCGACTTTCACGTTCCCCGCCAAATGAGCTCCCGGTTGAATAAAAGTATTTTCGCCGATTTCGCATTCATGGTCAACCGTCGCGCCCGTATTGATAATCGCGTGGCGGCCTATTTTGACGTACGGATTTAAAACCGCCCCTGCCATCACCACGCTGCCGACGCCGATCTGCGCCGACGGCGCAATTACCGCGCTGGAATGGATGGCAACGACAAAACAACTGTCTTTTAATCTCGCAATCAGCTTTTCCCTGATGGAAATCAAGCCCGAGCCTAATCCTAAAATTAAATATTCGACCGCGTTTTCCGGAGAATAATCCCTGAAAAAATCAGTTTGCGCGTATATTGGCAATATCAACCCCGGCGCCACATTTTTTCGATTATCTTTAATCAACTCGTCCTTTTCAATGAAACTGGCGGGTGAATAACCGGACATGTCGCGGAGAATATCGGCAATTACCAAAGCATGCGAGCCGGCTCCGATAATATTGACCTTTTTAAAAGCGGCGTCATCCATATTATTATTGCAGTTTACTGAACAATGAGTTAATTCGTTCGATTGATTTGACGTCAAGATTATGGCTTTCAACAACGCAATCGATATTTTTAAATTTTCTGATGATCGGCCAAAACCAGCTTTTTTCCGTGACCGGCTTATGCTCGTCTTTTTGTCCGTTGTTATGGCTGGCGTGAAACAAAGCGATTCTATTTTTTAACTTTTCAATAAATTCGAACTTGTCAAATCCCAATGTCGTCGCGGAAACGTTTAAATGACCCAAGTCAACCAAAATTTGCAAATCAGGCGACGACACGTCGGAAAAAAGCCGCATGAACTCATCGGCCGCGCACATCAGCAATAGCTCGTTTTTTCCATTTATTAAATTCGCTTTGCTGATTTCATGGTTTTCAACGGCAATCTTGACTTTGAATTTATGCGCGAAAGCGCAAAGCTTCTTTAATGAATCAACCATTGTCGAATAGGCGATGTCATACGGCGCGATGCCGTTAATGTCAATTTTTTTGCCGAGTTCGGACGGAGCCGGGTTGGTGCGGAATCCGGCGTGAACCGAATAAACCGGACATTCAATCCTGCTAGCGAGAACGATCGCCCTTTTACAATGCTCGACGCTTTTTCTTAATATGATTTTATCCTGCGACGCCAAATTCAAGACAAATGCGTATGCCGGAGGCGGAAAATAATTATGAACAAGAAAATTCAGCTTATGTTTGCGTTTAAACTTTAACAACCGATTCAGGACGTTTGGAATTTCTTTCTCCCCGTTGCTCAATTCAATATTATGAACGCCCGCTTCGACGGACGAAGCGATGATTTCATCGATGTTTTTTCCCGCGAAACAAGATGATGATAGGTATAACATTTTTTTGATAAATAATAATTATCGCCCGAACGCGGCAATCACGATAGCATGTTCCAGTCGAATCCGACCGGCTTGTCGATATCAAGGCGCAAAGTGGCGTTGATGATTTTATTCAAATTTTCATCCGTCGCCAAAACGCCGTCGCCGCCGGTCCGCATGGCCGCCAAATGCCCGATATTGATTTTCGAACCGGCCGCCGCCGGCTTGATCACCAAAAATTTTTTCATTTGTTTATTTTCGATTTCCGAGATTGTCGTCTTTTTTTTCGAACTGCCCAAGCATTTTTTCATCTCGATACGATCGATATTATTACTGTACAAAACGAACGAACTCAATAAATCTTCGCCCGCGCCATAATCATTCGCGCGGATGAACGTTTCAATTTCACGAACGCTCGCCACCCACTGTTTCAATTCATTCGGGGCAAGGGACGACGAATGGTCGGGACCGGGAAAATTTTTATCCAAAGTGAAATGTTTCTCCACTACTCTCCCGCCTAAAGCGACGGAGCCGACGCTCGCCATATCATCCGGCGAATGATCGCTTAACCCGCAAATTAAATTGAATTCCGTTCGATATTTTTTAATCACGCGCAGATTAATGTCATTATGATCGGTCGGGTAATTGGAATTGCATTGCAGTAAAATCAAATTATCCCTCGCGTTCTCGCTGGCAAAAACCGCAACCGCCTTTCTCACTTGTTCCAAATCGGACAAACCAGTGGCCAAAAGCACGGGCTTTTTCTTTTTAGCGACATATCGGAGAAACAAATGATTATTGGTTTCAATCGATGCCAGCTTGAATGCCGGCACGCCCAACTCGTCGAGAAAATCCGCGCTTTCATTGTCGTAAGGAGTTGATAAAAATATTATTTTCTGGCGCCGGCAGTATTCCGCTATCCTTCGCTGGGTCGCGCACGACGTTTCCAGCGACTTTAAAACAGCGAAATAATCCATTTGCTCGCCTAAATTCCGATTTTGATAGGCCGGCTTCGGGATATTTGTCAATTGCAATTTTTCCGTTTTAAACGTTTGGAATTTAATCGAGTCGCAGCCGGCGCTTTTGGCGATTTCGATCATTTGACACGCCCTTTCATACGCCTGCTCTTCCGTTTCATTTTTTTGAATATGATTAACGCCCGCTTCGGCGATTATAAAACACGGATGCTTTCGGCCGATGATTTTTTCGCCTATTTTAATTTCCATATTGGAATTTACCACGCTGTCCAGCCGCCGTCAACAACCAAATTGTGGCCGGTCATGTAATTAGCGGCTTCGGAACATAAAAATAATACGGGAGCGGCTATTTCTTCCGGCTTGGCCAGCCTGCCCAATGCCGTCAACTTGCTGTATTTATCTATAAACATTGGATTTTGGCCGTTAAAAACGCCGCCGGGACTGATCGAATTGACTCGGATATTGTATCTTCCATAATAAGCCGCCAAGTAACGGGTAAAATTGATGATTCCGCCTTTTATGGCGGCGTAAGCCGCCGGCATTGTCATTTCCGTGCCTTCATAAATGCTGAAATTCGGCCCCACGATTCCATATGTCGAACCGAAATTTATCATTGTTCCTTCTCCCTGCAATTTCATCTGTTCCAAAACTTTTTGAGCGATGATAATATGGCTGGACAGCTGATAATCAACGTTTTTTTGAAATGATTCTTCCGCCACGTTCTCGAATTTCGTTCCCCAGTCCGCCGTTCTGGGATAAGCCGCGTTGACCCAAATGTCAACGCGATGTTTTTCCTGCAAAATCCTTTGCAAACAGCATGTTATCGAATGTTTGTCGGTGATGTCCAACGGCAAAGTTTCCGCCTGCAAATTTTGCTTTTTGATTTCACAAACCACCTTCTCCGCCAATTCCGCCTTTGCTTCAGCGACATAAACAAACGCGCCCGCCTCGGCCAGCGCCTTGGAAATTTCTTTGCCGATCAGGCCCGCGCCGCCGGTGACGACGGCAATCTTGGATGTCAACTTGAATTTATCCAGATAGGAACGCGTTTGCTCTTGATTCGGCTTTTCTTCGGCGGCTTCCTTATTCTTTTGCATCAACAATTCGATTAATTTGAAATCCGTTTCATTATCAATATCAATCGACCGTTCGGCCGGTATTTCAACCAATTTGATTCGACCGCCGAGCACCCTGTCCGTTTCCAATAATTTTTTTGTCCGCCAAATCGAAGCCACCGAATTCATCGCGTAAACCTTGGGGCAATCCTGTCGCCTGGTGTACTCATGGACGGCCGGCTTGCTGAGTCGCAGATATCCGTCCTCATCCGTTTCCAGCATGTTGAAATACGGATTTCGATTTGAAAGATAGCCGGTAATGGCCGCGTCGGCTTGAAAATCGTTTTTAAGCGCTTCAATGCAGGCCAGAATATCTTCCTGCGTTCGAAGCGGCGCGGTCGGATCGAGATCAATGACAAAATCAGGATAAAAATTCAATTTTTCAATATAAAATTCAATCGCATGTTTGCGCGCCGGCAATTTGGTTACAAAATCATCAGCCATGTGGGCCGGCCGCAAAAACGGCACCTCCGCCCCGTATTGGCGGGCGACGGCCGCGATTTTCTCCGAATCCGTAGACACCACCACTCGATTAATCAACGGACAAGCGAGCGCCTGTTCGATTGTATGAGCGATGAGCGGTTTTCCCGCGAGTTCTCGAATGTTTTTATTCGGCACGCCTTTTGATCCTCCGCGAGCGCAAATTGTGCACAAAATTTTCATATGTTGTCATTTAAAATTTTCAAGCAAACTTCCAAAGTATAAATAGCGTCATCAATTGAAACTAGCGGTTTTGCTTCCCCCCGCAGACAGGCGATAAAGTGTTTCATTTCATCAAGATACATCTGATTCCGGTCAAAACCGCTGAAATCCAGAACCGTCTTGTTTTGCATGTCCGCGAAGTCATACACATCAAGGCGCTCGTTTTCATATTGATAATCCAGCGACCCCTTGCTGCCCTGAACGCTGACGCCCCGCTTGCTTGGTCGTCGTAAAAAATCAAGATGGATTTCCACCAGCTGGCCGCTCTCGGTCTCGGCGATAATGCTGGCCGTGTCCTCCACGTCGATTTCCAAATCGCTGGCTTTTTTTATCAACGACTTAATTTGTTTGAATTTTCCGAAAAACCAATACGCGTAATCGATCTCGTGTTGCAAGGTTAAAACCGTTCCGCCCCCGAGATCCTTCCTCCCCGCGTAGCTGACGCGATAATCTTCGTCTTTATGCCAATCGGGGAAAAAACTTCCGCATTGAATATTGGCGAAATAAATTTTTCCCAATTCTCCCCCTTCAAGCATTTTTTTTATTTTAACGAAAGCCGGATGAAACCGCAAACAATTTCCCTGAAAGAACATCAGATTTTTTTCAATTATTTTTTTTCTTAATTCCAAGACGCCAGACTGACTATGGCTGAGCGGCTTTTCCATGAAAATGCTCGCATTCAAATCCAAGGCTAAATTCGCAACTTCAATATGTTTAGAAGTGGGATTTGCGATGATAAAAGCATCAGGCGCGTAATTTTTAAGATCTTGAATATCAGATAACGTATTGACGCCGTATTTATCCATCCATTCCTTGTCTTTATCGCTATCTTTGGAACTCGAGAACGCGACCAAATCGTGAAATCCCAACGCAAGCAGATTTTTCAAATGCCTGGTGCCGATGGAGCCGCGGCCGATGATGCAAAATTTTGGATTTTTATTCATACTGTTTCATTTTTTAACGCCGTCCTCTCCCAAAAAACAGGTAGCGGCACATGCTTAAATCTGAAAATCAAACCAATCTGTTGACAAACTCTCCGCCGCCCGTAAACGCCAAAACCTCCTTGACCGCGCCAACCTCCATGTCATAGCGGCATTTTTCAGTGCAACTGCCGATATGAGGCGTCAGATACGCATTATCCAGATTTCGCAAAGCGCCGGCATACGGTTCTTCGCAGAACACATCAACAGCGGCTCTGCCCTCGGGGTGGCAGCTTAGCCAATCAAATAAATCGCTTTCATTGATGATTCCGCCTCTGGAGGTATTGATAATAATGGAGTCTGATTTTAATTTTAACAATTCTTCGGCGGCAAAAAAATTTTGATTGTTATAAGCGGGGAATAACGCCGGTTCGATCAAAGGAATATGGAAAGTTATAATGTCTGAATTGCGTATAATCTCCTCTTTGGTGGCAAGATTGGCCTGGGGCAAATCAAGCAGTGTTAAATTATTTATATCATTGATTAAAATCTTTTGTGGTTCCAGGCTTTGCAATTTTTTTACAACCTCCTTGCCGATACGTCCATAACCGAAAACGCCAACCACGCAATCCTTAATTGATTTCCCGATCAGACGCTGCCATTGTCCGCTCGCCTTTTGGACAAAACGCAAACAATTCAGCATTTGACCGATTGTCAATTCGGCGACAGCATGACTGGCAACATCTGGCGTATATGTGACGATGATTTTCCGTTTATGGCATTCCATCAGATCAATCGCATCCACGCCAACGCCGGCTCGCGAGATCATTTTTAAATTTGGACACAGATCAAGAATGTCAGCGCTGTATTTTTCCGTTCCGGCGATAATTATATCGGGATTTATCTTTTGCAATATATCCTTCAGCTCATCACCGGTATATTTCCGCCCTTTTTCATTGTAAATAACATCAAACCCTTGCAATGATTTTTGTGTTTCTTCCCGACTGATTCCAAAAGGATGAATTGTAACTAGAATTTTCATAAAATTCTTAGCTAAAAAATATAAACTACCAGTTTTCGATATTTTTTTTAAGTTTATTTTTAATTTTATTATATAAAATCGCCCCGCTTTTTTCCGCTTCGGGCGAAATTAATCTTAAAATCTCTTTTCCCAAGATTCGATATTGATTGCCGACTTTTCCGGTCCTGATTATCCCTTTTTTTAGCAGTCGTTTTATCGTGCTTTCGCTTATTTTCAATATATCCATTGTTTCCTTCGTGGTATAAACGCCGTTTGGTTTAATTTCTTCGGTCATAAAATTATAACGTCTATCTTAATGTTATAATTCATGTCATTGAGTGTCAACAAGGGTCAGTGGATAACTTTAGTCAGCACACCCCCGCCAAGGGCGGTGGCTTGATGAGTGTGGTCGCCTAAAAGGCGATCTTTGTCTCAATCACTCAGTTTCATTAAATTTAAATGTTTATTAGAATTGACCGTCGTTCTCGCTTTGTTCTTTAATATAGTTTTTCACTATCTCTTCATCAAAGCCGACTGTCGAAACTGCATAGCCTCTCGCCCAGAAATGCGCGCCGTTGTAATTTCTCCTCTTCCCCTGAAACATTCTTGCAACGGCTATCGTGCTTTTCCCTTTCAGAAACCCGATCACTGACGCGACGGCATACTTTGGCGGTATCTCAATGCACATATGCACGTGATCTATGCTTAAACTGCCTTCGACGATTCGACATTCTTTCTGTTTTGCCAATTCATGCAATACTTTTCCCAATTCTTTCCGGATTTCTCCGTAAATCACTTTTTGCCTTTTCTTCGGCACAATGATTACATGAAATTTGCAGTTCCATTTTGAATGAGATAAACTTTGATATAGGTTGGACATAGTTTTAATGAGCGATGGCCACTTATCATCAAGCCATTATCATTATATCCTATGTCCTTTTTTTGTGGTTGCCTGATCGGTTAAACCTTTTCAAGTCTCACCAGTCGAACTGGTGGATTACCTTATAGTAAAAACTATTTAGAAATTATTCTAATTATACTAATTAAACTAATTGTTCTAAACAATCAAAATAAAACAAAATCCCAATTACTTTATGCATTAGATCATTGGGATTTATTTAGGTGAATTAGTATAATTAGAATAATTAGAACAATTTTTAATATATTCAATCAACAGTTTCTTCACATTTTCTGCGTTTACTTTCATTCTATCGACAATCATCTCCCACGTCACCGGCTCTTCATTATCCTTCCAACAATCGTAATCCGTGGCCATGGCAATGGATTGATATGGAATTTTCAATTCATTGGCTAAAATGACTTCTGGCACGGTTGACATGTTGATAACGTCAAGATTCCACGAGCGAAACAAGACGCTTTCCGCTTTTGTTGAAAATCTCGGCCCTTCAATTGTGATTACTGTCCCTTTTTCATGAAAGCTTAAATTCAATTTTTTCGCCGATTCAATCAGTTTGGCGCGCATTTCAGCGTTGAACGGTTCGGCCATGGGCGTGTGAATCACCTTATCGTTGTCGAAAAAAGTTAACGCCCGATGTTTGGTAAAATCAACAAATTGATCAATAAAAACGAAATCATTCGGTTTAATCCGCTCTTGCAAAGAACCGCAGGCCGTGGTTGCCAAAATGTGCGCGCAACCGGCTTCTTTCAAGGCCCAGATATTCGCGCGAAAAGGCACTTTGGTCGGCATAATCGAATGGTCTTTGCCGTGTCTTGCCAGAATCACAACATCTACTTCATTGATTTTACCCGTTACCAATTTAGCGGACGGCTTGCCGTATGGCGTGTCCATATCAATTTCGCTGAAATCTTTTAAAATATCGGGATTGTCCAAGCCGGAGCCGCCGATTATGGCGATTTTCATAAAATTATACTAATTATTCTAACTATACTAATTAACCTAAATAAATCCTAATAAACAATTCCCAATTATTTTAGTCATTTTGCATTAAGACATGTTATTTAGAATAATTTGAATTCCTTTGTTTATTTTTTACTTTAATAAAAATCGAGTTAAAAATAAGATTCAACTCCTTCGCTTCTTGCCATAGAACTTGCGCTTCGGCCTTTAATTCAGGCGCGGCGACAGAAATCATTCTGAGAAAATGTTTTGATTCTCTCGATTCTTTTTTGCAAATGCCTATCTTATGGGTAAAGTCTCGCGGCGATTCCGCATCATCCGCTTCGCAATAATTCGCACCAATACTGGTTCCGGCGCCGACAACTTGAGGTATCAATCTTTTTGTGATTTCGTTAACGGGAATCTTTTTTGCAAATTGAATAATATCCTCGCCGAATTTCGCCGTTCGTTCTTCCAAATCATAAATTCGATTTTGTTTGGATGTTTGGGATTTGTTCATTTTTTATTTTATTTAGAACAATTAGATTAATTAGTATAATTAGAACAATTTATTGTAAGATATACAACAATATCGGCATCAATATCATGCCCGCCAGCACCGAATACGATATCATTCCCGCCGCGAATTCTTTATCAAGATTTTCCATTGATGAAAAAGTAAGCGTATTGTAGCCGATCGGCGCGGCGCAGCCGGACAAGATGATCAGCCGATTAAATCCTTCAATGCCGAATATTTTCACAATGATAAAGCCGAGCAAAAATCCGCCGACCATTCGAATCGCGATGCCGGCGAACGCCGCTTTCGGCAGAATTATTTTCGGCGTGAAATAGATTCCCAGCGCCAGCATGATGAACGGGCTGGTCAGATTAGCGAACATTTGCAGGAAGTTTTCCGCCGCGCCGCTGAACTTGATGCCGCATAAATTCATTATTATTCCGACAAGCAAAGCCCAGATCGGGACCGAAAAAAATATTTTTTTTGCCAATACTTTCGAGCTGCCGGCCTTGTCGCCGTATTTGCAGGCGATCAGATAAATCAAAGTGAACGTCAAAATTCCGTTGCCGAAATCCATCAGCGTCAGGCGCGCGATGCCTCCTTCGTGAAAAGCCGCCAATACGAATGGAATCATAAACCCTAAATTCACGATCAAAACACCGACCAAAAACGCGCCGAGAGTTTGCCGCGGCAAGTTGAAATATTTGCCAACGTATTTGGCAACAAAATACATTATTATAAAAACCAAAAACGGCACAACCGGCAAAACAATTAAATTCGCCTGAAGCTGGATTTTCGTCACGGACAGCAGTATCAGCGCCGGCGCGGCCAGATAAAAAACGATTTTCAAGAAAAAATCGCCGTCTTCTTTTTTGAAAAAGTTTATTTTCCTCAAAACAAATCCAAAAATAAATATTAGAATTACTGGAATCAGGTTGATAAATGTATTTAACATAATGAATTGTTCTAATTGTTCTAATTAAACTAATTAACCTAAATAAATTCCAATAAACAAATCCCAAAAATTTTAGTCATTTTACATTGGAACTTGAATATTATTTAGAACAATTAAAATAATTAGTATAATTAGAATAATTTATTCAGAATAGTATTCCACCAGACATTTCACATCATATTTTCCTTTAAACTTCGCGCTGCCGCCGAGAAACGGCAAATCGATTGCAACGCTGATGCCAACGATGTTTCCGCCCAGCTTTTCAACCATTGAAACGGCCGCTTGCATCGAACCGCCAGTCGCGATCAAATCGTCAACCATCAAAATATTTTCGCCCGGCAGAATCGCGTCTTCGTGCATCGTCAAAATGTCTTCACCGTACTCTTTCAAATACTTTTCCTCGATCGTTTTGTACGGCAATTTGCCCTTTTTTCGAACCAAACAAACGCCAACGTTCATTTTATACGCCATTGCCGCGCCCAATAAAAAACCGCGCGCGTCTATCACCACGATTTTATTCACGCCTTTATTCTTAAACGGCTCAGCCATCGCGTCGATCGCGAATTTAAAAGCCTCCGCGTCCTGCAAAAGCGTTGTGATGTCTTTGAAATTGACGCCTTTAATCGGCCAATCGGGAATTTCCCTGATTTTTGATTTGATGTTCATAGTGTTTTCATTTTATCACGTTCAACATGAAAATCAAATTCACTTGATAAAAAATACTTCCATGCTTCTCATCATGGAAGTGAATTATTCAGAAACGATTTTAAAGCAGTCCCATAGTCAAGACCATGGGACTAGGCATTAAGCATTGACATTTTGATTATACTTTGCTAATGTGCAAATATCCGTTCATTCCCGCGCGCAGGGGTGAAGTCGAACACCTGCAAATTCAGAAATCAAATGTTTTAAACAGCACTAGGGCTGTTTTTTTGTTTTTCGCGATATAGCAAAAGCAGTTCGTTCGGTGTATAAGATTTTAAGCATTTCATAAATCT
>JAZDPK010000002.1:0-8139 GCA_043797615.1 Parcubacteria group bacterium | reverse complement strand
TGGCGCAACGCGTCCGACTCGCTCGTCATATAGCCGCTCGTCAAGAAAGCCGGAGTTTTGATATTCAAGCCGGTCAACGTTGTCACGGACTTGGCATCTTTGTTCGCCATCCGCTCTTTGTTCTTCGCGTCCAATTCCTGCGCCTGCTGCTGCCTTAATTGATCTTCCACCGTCAGATAAATGCCCACGTCCGAGCCCTTCTTGCCGAATGAAACCTCGGTCGCCTGCTGAAGCATGGCAACGGAAGCGGCCGAAGGATTATTTCTCAAACTGGTATATTTGGCATTCATGGTGTCATACGCTTTCGACCAATTGGTGGTGAACGCCTGCCAGGTGCAGTCCGGCGCCGGCCGGCGAGAATCCTGGCGCGTCTGCCAGTCCTGGCCAAGCACGATTTTTAATTTAACCTGCGGATTCGGGTTGCAGATGTCCAAGCCGATCTTGTCCCAAGCCATGCCGCGGATATTCGATAGAAATTGGCCGACCGTATAATTCATGATATCTTTTTGAAATTGCCCCCAGGCCTGCGTGTAAAACATCGGCTCGTTGCCAACGCCGCCGGTCTGCATGAAAGTGATGCTTTGCTGCGCCGCCGTCCTGGCCATCATAACCAATGTGTTCCGCAGCGTGATCGAAGCGGACAGGATCAAGCCTTTTTTCAATTTCTGCATGAAAGTCTGCTGCTTTGCTTTTATCCTTTCCTCTGTTGATTTTTTTGCAGCTGCCCATTTGTCCGCGGCGATCTTTTTCGCCGCGGCGGCCTGCGTGGCAGTCATAACCTCAGGGCCAGTAACCTGGGCTCGCACAGGTTGCGGATACAATAAGGCCGGCGTTGCCAACTGCAGCACGAAAAGGAAGATTATCGCGAGGTGGATTATTTTGTTTTTTGACCGGGGTTTATGGAACATAAGAGGATATTAGGATATTGGAAAATGAAATATTTAATTGATATTATA
This sequence comes from Parcubacteria group bacterium, assembly GCA_043797615.1. Classification (GTDB taxonomy): domain Bacteria; phylum Patescibacteriota; class Patescibacteriia; order UBA11705; family JABHMO01; genus JAZDPK01. Next base: position 7,183 of record JAZDPK010000002.1, on the reverse strand, counting down.
TTGCGATATTAGGATATTGATATTGGGATATTACGATATTTGATTTTTCGTTTGATACGTTGATTTAATAAAATTGTTTAAGCGCAAATGCAATTCATCGCAAATATTGACGATTATACGGTAATCCTCGCCATCTATTAATTTTCGCTCCTCCAAAACATCAAGCCAATGAAGATATTCGAGAAAAGAGCCTCTGGCATTGTAATAAAATTTGATTCTGTCGAGAAAATGATATCGTCCATACCCTTCGGCGATATTTGCGCCGACGGAATCAATGGCGGTGATAAATTGATCACCAATTATTTTCTTTGTTTGCCAATCAAATTCCTTATAAATGTCCCAACTGAGTCTGGAAACCTCGCGTGCCAGACGATATACTTCCAAATCGCGAAATCCAATATATTCCCCCATAAATTTCTTTTTGTTTTTTCAATTTATTAATTTCTTAATTTCCCAATATCAATTAATATCTGTTCCCGTTTCCAATATCTATCAATATCAATTTATTATTGGCTCCCATTCTTCGCCTGCTCCAGCGCTTCCCGGTACATCTGCATCAGCCTGGCGTCGTCGATCTGATTGACCTCTTCTCGCGACATGCCCTGATCAAGCAAAGTCTGTCTGATATCGTCGGCCGTCGCCTCAATATCGGTTGCGCCGGAATCGGAATTTATTGCATTTGCTTGCGCTGAATCCTTCAGTTGCGGATTTTCCGCCAAAAAATTATTATAAAAATCCATCAAGCTCTTGTCGTCGATCTGATCGATTTGCGCTTTGGTGTATTTGCCCGAATTGATGAGCAATGTTCGGAGCTGCGCCGCGCCGATCGCTCCGGCTCCAACGGAATTATCGGTTGAATTATCAGGCGAAGCGGCAACGCTTCCGTTCTGGAAACACGTATGCCCGGCCGGGCAGTTCGGATCAGTGCCGGCTTTAATCTCGGCTCCGTCGGAAATGCCGTCGCTGTCCGAGTCAGCCAGATAAGCGCTCGTATTGTAAATATACATTTCGTCAAAATCGCTAAGGCCGTCGCTGTCCAAATCCTGCTGCTTCAATACGCTTGAATCGAGCTTGCTCAAATCCGCGGCCGAATTCGTTGCGACCGATTCATCCGCGCCCGAACCAACAGACGGCGGAAAAGGCACGCTCAGTATTCCCTTCATCTGGAAAAACCACAAAACAACAATGAGCAATCCGACGATTCCGACGGAAATGACCGCGATTTTCTGGTTGCGGCTGTTTTTCAGATGATCGTAAAAATTTTCCCCGTTGCCGCCAACTGCAAAATCCTGATTGTAGAATTTGTCCACGATCTCTTTGTCCAAGCCGTTTTTGTCGTCTTCGTCAGCCGGAAAAAATCCGCCATTGATGGCCATAACTTAAAATTTTAGAGGATGCGCTCCCCCAATCATGCGGGATTTATTATATTTTTTCTAATTTCGCTGTATTTTACCCGTTTTTATTATACCATATTTTATCGCGTCAACCCAAACGAATGGTGGATAACGCGATGGCCTATGCATGACACAATTTTGGTATTGATGCAATCAATACCTATTCAACGCATCGCGCATTCGCCATCGCGTAAATTTTAACCCAATCTTCGAGAAAAAGCTGCTCGGCCCGGACGTCTTCGCGGAATCCGGCGTTTTTGAGAAATGCGGCCGGCAATTCGAGATTATTCTTCAATAATTTGCGTTTAAAACGAAATCCCTTTTTCACCAACGCGAAAAATTTATCCGGCTCGACGCCGTATTTTTTTTGATTGATGTCTTTCAAGCGCAAAACAACGCTGTCGACTTTCGGCGCCGGGGAAAAATTGCCCCTCTTGACGTGGAATAATATCACCGGCGCCGCGTAAAATTGTACGGCAACCGCGAGCAGGCTCATTTTTCCCTGCCCGCCGGAACCTTGGTGAAGGCGGGCCGGCTTGGCAACGATCCGCTCGCCCACTTCCTTCTGAACCATGATCACCATCTCGGACGGCGCGTAATCCGATTCTAAAAATTTGCGCAAGAAAAAAGAAGTGATCTGATACGGCAGATTGGCGACGATTTTGTATTTTTCATCGTTAAACTCGGATCGGAGCGCATCTACCGTCATATTCAATATGTCTTCGTTTATTATTTTTAATTTTGACAGCGCAGTGCAGCCTGTCGGCACGACTGCGCTGCACTGATTTTTAATTTGTTTAGAGTTTAGAATTTCGAGTTTAGAATTTAGAATTTCAGCCAGTCTCCGGTCTTTTTCAACGGCGACGACTTTCTTCGCTTTTGCGGCGAGTTTAAACGTCAAAGCGCCCTTGCCCGGCCCCACTTCCAGAATATTGTCGGTCTTTTTTATGTCCGCCGCTGCGATTATATTGTCGATAATTTTTTGGTTAATTAAAAAATTTTGACCTAAATATTTTTTCGGGGTAAATTTATTCATATTTATTTTTTAATTCGCGGCATTTGCATAACGCATAATTCGCATCGATTATTTTTAAATAAATCCAATCACCAACGCCGCCAGTCCCGCGATCAAAAAAGAAATCACGAACGAGCCGCTGAGGAAAAAAGTCAGGGCGATGAGACCGAGCATCAGCAACCGGCCGACATTGAGCGCGATTTCGCGCACGACAGTGTATTCGTCGACATAATGGCCCGAATCCGCCGCCCGCTCGTACATCAGCGCGTCGAACGGCGTGCGCATGATGATATTGGCGAAGCTGTGGAAAGTGCTGGCCACGAAAATCTGGAAGCCGGTGCCGACGAACATTTTCACGCACCAAGCGACCGCGTCGAGCGCCGTGCCCCAGGCTAATACCCGTTTCTTGTCGAACCGGTCGGCCAGGTCTCCCATCAGAAGCTGGACGATCAAACTGACAAAAATGATGATTGAAGACAACGCTCCGACCGCCACGAATTCCTTGTTCAACAAAAGCCAAATGAATATGGGCCAGACCACCGCGCCGACCGTGTCCTGCATGCCGTCCGCGGCGTAGCTGAAAAGCATGCGCCGATTTTTCTTTTTAAAAACTTCTTTGTAAGTTTGAAAATAACCGAAACTGTACTTTTCCCGCAGGTCCGGCAGCAAAAATAACGGAACAATCGAAATCAAATAAACGAGCAGGGCGAACAGAAACAAAATGCCGTAGCCGTAATTTTGAATCAGCGATCCGGACACGAACGGAATAATAATGCTGACCACGGAAGCGATCGCGCCGAGGAACGCCAGCTGCTTGCCGCGCGTCCGCTTGTCGGAAAATTCGGCGAAATCGGTGTGATACGGCACCCAGTAAAAAAACGCGTTCAGATTGTCCGCCAGCAGCGCGATCGACAAGAAGACCAGCGCGCCGTCGACGCTGAATTTGCGGATGAAATAATACCAGGCCCAGCCGATGAACACGGAAATGATCAGCGACTTTTTTATGCCGATCTTCGACATCGTTTTCGCGCCAAGCGGAACGATGATGATCCAGATTAAATTCAAAATAAAAAAATACAAAACAACTTTATACAACGAATAGTTGAATTTCGTGTAAAGTAAAATTGGAAAAAATATTCCGATCAAACCCGCCGCGATCTGCTGGATTATCCGATTCGAATAAAGCGCGGTCAACGCGCCGGACAATTTAATCTGGCGGAATTCGTTGAATACGCTTTTGACGCTTTGATTGTGGGGATAATGTTCCTGGTGTCTATACATAATACAACAAAATTAATTTTAATGTGAAAAAATTGAAAGTGCGACGGGGGTTTGAAATTAGAACAAATTTGCACTTCAGTGGGGTCCGGGGCACCGCACCATACTGTGCGGTGTAAACTCCGTGCGCAAATCCGTTTACACGGCGGTTTCCTGCCCACCGGAGCTTTAGCGAAGGCGGGTTGCTACTTTTTGCCGCCAAAAAGTAGAAAGGAAAAAAGATTTAATTATTTCAACTTCAAATACTTAAGAATCGCTCCCCTTTCGCTGTCATTCGCCAATCTCGGCTGGCTGTAGTCGTCGATCATGATCGGATAATATTCAATGCTTTGGACGCCTGATTTCGTAATGACAAATTTAACGGCCACGCCCTGGCGCGTATCAAGCGACCACATTTGATCAAAAACGAAATTGCCCAGGCTGTAAAAAATATATTTGCCTTTGTATTGCTCCATATTTTGAATGACGTGCGGGTGGTGGCCGATGACTAAATCGGCGCCGCTGTCGATCGCCGCGCGGGCGAATTCCGCCTGATGAACCGAATTGTCATGGCTGTATTCAACTCCATCGTGCATACTGACAACGATGAAATCGGCTTTGCCTTTCCCGCTTTGAGCGGGACCCCGCCCGCCGGCGGTGGTAGCGGATTTTAAATCGGCCAGCAATTGCTTTTGATTCATTTCAAAAACGTCTGCCGAGCCTGCCTGACCGGCAGGCAGGCCGGTCGGGCCGTAAGAGTAGCAAAAAAATCCGACTTTAAAATCATCGGCCGTGAAGATTTTCAACCGGTCGCCCGCTTTCTTCTCCGCTCCGCAATAACCGACGTTCTGCTCGCTCAAATAATTGATTGTTTTATCCAAGCCGGCTTTGCCTTGATTCAAAATATGATTATTCGCCAGGCTGAGCATGTCGAATCCGGCGAACGCCAAAGACTCGGCCGATGCCGGATCGGCGCGAAAAAGAAATGATCCTTCTTTCACCGGCGCGCCCGCAACAATCGGGCTTTCCAGATTGCCGAAAGAAATGTCGGCGGCGGAAATCAGGTTTTTCAATTTCAAAAACGGGTAATGGTAATCTTTGTACTCGACCATCTTCTGTCCGACGTTGCGCGAGAGCATGATGTCGCCGACCGCGAAAAGCGAAATTGTTTTTCCCGCCTCCTGCGGCTTGGCCGGTTCCGCCGTATCAACGTTTTGCTGTTTTTGCCAATCTTCAAGCAACACCAAGCCTTTCGTATTCGCAACCGGAACAACCGGAAGCTGTTCAACCGCTCGGTAATTCAAAAAAATATAATAGCCGAGAGCGACGGCAACGATTATCAACAGCGCGGAAACGATGTAGAATGTTTTTTTCATCTCTAAAATGATTTTTGCTTGATCTGAAATATTTTTTGTTGCAGTTTATAAGTGTTGCCGTGCGACAGCAAGCCGAGATACGAAGCCAGCTTCGCTTCGGTAAATTCGCCGCTCAAATTTCTTAGCATCCTTTTTTTAGTGGAAGTTCGGAGAACGCGATGATCCGGACAGTGCGTCCAGCCGAGAAAATCGACGCCTGACGCGGCTGTTTTGATGAATATTTTTTGCGGATTCAAGGATAAAGCCAGCTCGGCGCGCAAAAATCCGGATATTTCAAACAGCAGATTTTCGATAACGCGTTTGTCCTCGCAGACAATGACAAAATCATCGGCGTAGCGGACATAATGTTTTATTTTCAAACTACGCTTGGCGAACTGATCGAATTCGTTCATGTAAATATTCACCAAAAGCTGGCTGGTCAGGTTGCCGAGCGGCAGTCCGACGCCGCTTTTCCCTTTCGTTTCAAAACTGTCTACCACTTGCGACAAAAGCCATAAAACATCATCGTCGTTTATCCGCTTTTTCAAGATTTTTTTCAATATCGCGTGATCAATGCTGGCGAAAAATTTTCTGATATCGCATTTCAAAATCCAGCATGTCCGCGTGTTATTCTCGCCGACGGAACGGATGAAACGACCGAATCTGTTGAGCGCCTTGTGAGTTCCTTTTCCAAGACGGCAGGAATACGAATCGAAAATGAACGTTCGATCGAAAAAAGGATAAAGAATCCGGCAAATCGCATGGTGGACAAGGCGGTCGCGCACGCCGGCTTTGTGAATGTCCCTCGGCTTCGGATCGTTTATTTTAAACGCTTGATAGCCGCCGTGCCTGTACTCCTTTGTTTTCAATTCCTCGCGCAAAGACAAAATATTGTCCGAGAAGTTGACAAAAAACGCCGCCACGTCCTTGCGATTCCTTTTGCCGCGCAGAAATTCGCGCCAGGAAACGAGCAAATTTTCAACGGATATGATATTCTGGTAGATATGACCGATTTTATTTCTTCCGCAGGCAACAAAGCGACAATCATTCAAAAGATCAAAGAGGGATATCTGCTTTGGTTGAACGTTTGTCCGCATATTCCGAAAAGCGCGCGCTATGCGATCGGCGCCAGGATAGAAAATAAAATGATTGACTTATTGGAGCTGGCTTATGACGCTTATTTTTCCCGAAAAGAATGCAAATTGGAAAAAGTCTGCAAGTGCGTTTTTATTCTGAATGCGCTGAAATTTCTCGTTTCCATCGCTTGGGAGGCGAAAATAATTTCAAATCGCCAATTTGAAGATCTTTCGTTGAAGCTCGATGAAACAGGGCGGATGCTGAACGGCTGGAAAAACAGCTTGCTCGCGCCGCCGGAAAAGAAAAACCGCGATTTATAGCGCGGAAAAGAAATCGACTTTCGCGAACGGAACACGAACTTGTTGTTCGAATTCCAGTTCTTAGTTGGATTGGCGTTGTTGCCGTTCAGTTCGGGACGATCGCCGTTGTGATTCAGATTGAATACGTTTGGATTGCCGGAAAAGCCGGAATCGTATGCGATGCCATCCTTGCCACCGCTCGCGTAATCCGCAAAAAAAAATGAAGACGCCGGGCTGAATATAATTCGGGATCTTAAATCCGCCAGCACCGCACACCAAGTCAATTTCGTTTTGTGACTAAACGCGCACCGCTCCGCGAAAAGCTTACACTGTCGGCCGCTCGCGCTCCGAGTACGCATTCGCCGGCCCGGTCTCGGAAAGCCGTAGCCGCCCGATACAACCAGGCTAAAGACATCATAACATAATTTGCATTTTCCGCCTAATTTTTTTAAAGACAAAAAGCGTTAAAGAATACAAGAGTAAAAGAGAAAACAATCCAAGACAAAGAATCAAGTTTTTAAGTTTTTAAACTTGCGCGAACGGAACACGAACTCGTAGTTCGAACCCCAGTTCTCAGTTGGATCGGCGTCGTAGCCGTCCAGCGCGGGACGAACGCCGTCGTGACGCAGACTGAATACGTAAGGATAGCCGGAAAAGCCGGAAATTTGTTTCATGGCGATTAACATCCAATCGTTGCCGGAATAATGCAATCGAAGTTGCGGTCCGGCTTCAGGCGGGCACAATTCCAAACCCAGTTCTTCCGCCTTGTCATATATTTCTTGCGTT
>JAZDPK010000064.1:0-6161 GCA_043797615.1 Parcubacteria group bacterium | reverse complement strand
CGCAACGCTTCCATCGGGCTCTTTTTCGCTGCTTGGCGCGCCGGATACAGGCCGAAGATCAGGCCGATGAACGCGGAAACGCTGAGGCCGAGCAGCGCCGCGGAAAACGGGAAGGCGAAGTCCCAGTTCAAGCCGTAGGCCTTGCTTAAAGTCAGAGCGGCGAGATAGGAAAAGGCGCTGCCGAGGACGATGCCGATTGCGCCGCCGGCGGCCGTCAGAATGACCGCTTCGGTTAAAAATTGGGTGAGAATATTGCGATACGTGGCGCCGAGAGATTTGCGCAAGCCGATTTCCCTTGTCCTTTCCGTGACCGAGACGAGCATGATGTTCATGATGCCGACCCCGCCGACAAGCAAGGAAATCGCCGCCACGGCCGCGAGGAAGAGCGTGAGCACGCGCAGGATCGTGCCGACCATTTCCATTGCCTGGGCCTGCGTTTCAATGGAAAAATCGTCTTTGGCCGGGTCAACGATGCTGTGGCTGTTGCGGATCGTCGTTGTAATGTCCGCGACCGTCCGGCCGACCGTTGCTTCCGAGTCGGCTTCGACCACGATGCGGTTGAAACATTTTATGCCGAGTATCGACTGCTGGACCGTCGTGTACGGCATGATGAGCGCGTTGTCGAAATTGATGAATGAGAATTGGCCTTTGACCGGCAGGACGCCGATCACTTTGAAATTTTTGCCGTTGATTTTGATTTTCTCGTTGATCGGATCGCTCAGGCCGAACAGTTTTTCAAGGACTTTCGGGCCGATCAAGGCCACCGGCGCGGCGGCTTTCACGTCCTCGTCGCTGAAGACGGCGCCGGTTTCCGGATAGATGTCGTAGATTTTCGCGAACAGATCGGTGACGCCGAAGATCGTGGTTTGAAAGCTGTTATTCTGGTAGACGGCGGTCTGCGAACTGAAAACCACCGGCATGATTTTCGCCAGATGGGGCACGTTTTCCTTTCTCTGCAAAGCGTCCAGATCCTTGTTTTTCAGCGAATCGGACATGGTGGCGATGGCGTCGGAAATGCCGCCGCCCACTTTGCCCGGCACGATCGCGATCGTTTTCGAGCCGATGCTCTGGATTTGGCCGACGATCAGATTGGTCGCGCCTTGGCCGAGCGACATTACCAGCATGATCGCGGTGATGCCGATCACGATGCCGAGAATGGTCAGGGCGGAGCGGGATTTGTTCGTTTTCAAGCCGGCGGCGGAGATTTTGAAGGTGTATTTTAAATTCATAAATGAAAAAGGGATAAGAGGGCGAAAGAAGGCGGAAGAGGGGAAAGAGGGCTAAAGAGGATAATCTTGATAAATTATTCTTGCATATCTTCTTTAGCCTCTTTAATCCTCTTTTCTATTTTTGAAACGTTTCCGCCGCCAGCCGTTTTTTAACCAGCGCGTCTCTTTCGATGCGGCCGTCTCTGACTCTGATGATGCGCCTGGCGTGCTCGGCCGTGTCGGTTTCGTGCGTGATCAAAATGACGGTCCGGTTTTCCTCGTTGTTCAACTTTTGCATGATTTCCATCACGGCTTTGCCTGATTTCGAATCCAGGTTGCCGGTCGGCTCGTCGGCGAAGATCACGGCCGGGTCGTTGACCAGCGCCCTGGCGATGGCCGCGCGCTGGCGTTCGCCGCCGGACAACTGCGCCGGTTCGTGCTGCATGCGGTGTTCCATTCCAACCGCTTTGATCGCTTTTTCCGCGATGGCATCCCAGTCTTTCGGCGGCACATTGGAATAAACAAGCGGCAACTTCACGTTTTCCAAGACGGAAGTGCGCGGCAAGAGATTGAACGATTGGAACACAAAGCCCATTTTCTTGTTGCGCACGGCGGCGAGCTCTTCGTCAGTGTAATCGTCGATTGTTTTATTTTCAAAACGGTATAGGCCGCCGGTATGGCGGTCGAGAAAGCCGAGGATGTGGAGCAATGTGGATTTGCCCGAGCCGGACGGGCCCATTATGGCCACGAATTCGCCGGCTTCAATTTTAAAGCTCACGCCGTCCAGAGCGCAGGTTTCCACGCCGTCGTCCTTGAATATTTTTGTCAGATTTTTTATTTCGATGAGAGACATAAATAGTAACGAGGAAAAAAGAAGAAGGCAAAGAGGGCTATAGAGGATAGTCTTGAAAATTTTTGCTCGCATATCTTCTTTAGCCTTCTTTCCCTTATCTTTATCCTTTGGGTTTTATAACGTCGACGTAATCACTTTATCTCCTTCATTCAATCCGGAAATAACTTCGATATTCCCGTCCGAACCTCTTAAACCGGTTTCAATCTTTTTTTCAACGGGCGCATCGCCGCCTTCGTCAACCGAGACGAATTGGTCGCTGTTTCGCCGCAGCACGGCGCGCTGGGGAATGACCAGGACGTTTGTTTTCGAAGCGGTTCTGATGTCGATGTTCGCGGTCATGCCGGATTTCAAGCGGCCGTCTTTGTTCTCGAATTGCAGAGTGACTTTGTAAGTCGCCACATTGTCGATCTTGGTTTCCGCCGGATCGATGAACGACACGACGGCGCTGAAAGTCTGGCCGCTGCCGTAGGCGTCGAGCGTGACCAACGCCCGATCGCCAGTTTTCACGTCCGCGATGTCGGTTTCCGGCACTTGCGTTTCAATTTCAAAGTTCGCGTCCGACATGACGCTGATCGTTGTCTTGCCGGCGGCGATGATTTCTCCGGCTTTGGCGTCCTGGCGCGTGACAATGCCGCTGATCGGCGAATAAATCAGCGTTTTGGCGATTTTCGCTTGGGCGCTTTGAACGTTGGCTTCGGCGTATTTTGCCAAAGCCTGTGCGCTCGCGATCTGGTTCAACGTGTAGCCGGCTTGTTTCAATTTTAAATTGTCCTTCGCGCTGCTCAAGGTGTTTTCCGCGGTGTTGACGCTGCTTTGATTCAGGGCTTTCTGGGCGGCGATCGCTTGCATTTTCGCGTTGATGTTCGTAATGGCGGTGTTGACGTTTGTCCGGCCGGTATTCACGTCCTCCTTGTACGTGGCGATGGTCGCGGCGGAAAGGCTGACCGTGGAATTCATGAGCGAAGTCAGAGTGGTTAAAAATTTCCTGATCGCGGACAGATGAGTTTCCCCGTCAATGAGCGCTTTGTCCAGTTCTGCCTGATCCGCGCCCAAAGAATTAATTTTTATTTTAAAATATTTCAAAGCCCGGTCCGCTTCCAGCCTTTGATTTTCCGTCAAACCCTGCAAGGCCGAGTCGGAAGTGAAAAAGCTGATTTTCGGGTCGAGCGGATCGGTGGTGTCGAAGAGATCGTCGATTTGCTTGTTGATGCCGTCGTCGGCCTTGGCATAGGCGTCTTGCAGCACGTCGATTGTGCCGTCGTAAACATTGTTCAAATCAACGGTCGCCTTGTTTTTCACGCTCGCCAAATTGGTGATCGCATTGTCAACGGTGGTTTCAGCAACTTGAATTTCTTCCGGCCGCGTGCCGCTTTTATAATCGGCGAGCTTGGCCTGTTCGCTTGCCAGGCTGGCTTCCGCCTGATTCAAGGCGGCGATCAGATCGGCGTTGTCCAGCGCGGCCAGCATTTGGCCGGCTTTGACCTGGTCGCCGACGCTGACCAGCGTTCGGCTGATTTTGCCGCCGGCTTCAAAAGCCAGATCGACGTTCTCGGCCGGCTTGACCGAGCCGGTAACGCTGACGCTGCGGCTGATGTCGGCTTTCGCCACCGTCGCGAATTCGTATTTCAGCTTGGCCGGCTGGCGGAAGACGGCGAAGAGGATGATGATCGCAATAATAGCGATGATGTAAACGTAAGGCTTTTTGTAAAATGGTTTCATAAAAAATATTGATGACTTTAAGGGGAAAGGGAATAAAGGGGGCTAAAGAAGATATGCAAGAATAATTTATCAAGACGAATTGGGCGAAGAAAGATCTTTTTTGCCTGAACATTTTTTAGTTTGCAAGGTTGCTGAACATTATATCGCGTTGAGAACCGCTGTCAACTTCGAGCTTGAATTCCGATTCGCTTTATCCTATAATGCGGAAGTATGCCAAGCATATATAAAAACGTTTTCATCACCGGCGACCTGCATCTGGGCGACGGGATTTTCCTTTTCGAGAAAAGGCTGGTTGAGATTTTAAAAAGCAATGATTTCGACTGCGTGATTTTCGGCGGGGACACTTTCGACCAATGGCGCTGCCGCAATATTGAAAAATTGATCGGCCGGTACCATTTTTTGTTCGACGCTTTGCGCGATTTGAAAGCGCCGGTCGTCTTTGTCCGCGGCAACCATGACCGGCAAATAGATTATTTAAAAAATTTTAATTTCGAAATTTGCGATTCTTTCCAATATCTTTCATCCACCGGCAAGAACATCAAGGTGATCCACGGCCACCAGTTCGACGGCTTTACCAAGCATTTGGAATTTTTGTGGAAGAAAGTGATTTACGTCGAGGAACAAATCAACCGGTTCCTGCGTTTAATTAATTCGAGAAAGACTTTGCGGTTGACGCAGAAGACTTGGGCGTTCAACGTGTTTCGCGCGGTGCGCAATTTTTATGAAAAGATCAATTCGTTCAAAAACGTGGACACGCTGGTCTTCGGCCATCTCCATGTGCCGTGGGAAGGCGCGGAAAAGGAGATTGATTTTTACAATTGGGGCGGGTGGCAGAGGGATTTCGGGTTGCCGCCGCAGTATATTCAAAATGTGGGGGCGGAGTTTAAATTGTGCGAAGTGAAATGATTATTGTAGGGGCGAATAATCATTCGCCCGCGTCTCAATATTTTATTGCGGAATAATTTTAAAAAATATGCAAAAAAATAAAAACAAACAAATCACCATTTTCGAAGGCCGGAAAATTCGGCGGAGTTGGGACGAAGCCAAAGAGCTTTGGTATTTTTCGGTCGTGGACGTTGTCGCCGTTTTAACGGAGCAAACGGATTTTCAGTTAGCCCGAAATTATTGGAAAGTGCTGAAAAATCGCTTAAATAATGAAGGAAGTGAAGTGGTTACAAAATGTAACCGGTTGAAAATGGAAGCGGAAGACGGAAAATTTCGGGAAACCGATGCGGCGGACGTGGAAACGCTTTTGCGCCTTATTCAATCCGTTCCGAGCAAGAAAGCCGAGCCGATAAAGCTATGGCTGGCGCGCGTTGGCTACGAGCGGATCCAAGAAGTGTCCGACCCGGAGCTGGCGTTGAACCGGTCGCGGGCGTATTGGGAGCGGATGGGACGGAGCAAAGCGTGGATTCAGCAGCGGATGATGGGGCAGGCGTGTCTGGTGCGTCAACTATCAATTAACCGTTAATTAACTTTAATCAACAATTTCTTTGTATTCGCTCAAGACGGGCAAAAAAGTGGTGAGCGGGAGGAATTATTTGCAAAACAAAAATAAAAAATTAAAATAGCCTGTTCTACCTAATTTTCCTCTATGAAATTCAACCGCCAATTGCTGATCGCTTCTTTCGCCGCCGCATTTTTAATCCTGCCGCTTGCCGCGTTCGCGCATCAGCCCAGGCTCGCGACGGGGAACGAGACGGTTGTGACGAATCCGGAAATTTCCAAAGCCTATTACGCCAAGCTCGCCGGCGGTCCGCAATATTACCGCATCAGTTCGGCCGCGCCTTTCGATTTGTATGTCAACATTCTGGCGCCGGACATCGCGGGCCAGAAAAAAGATATTTCCGCCGAGATCGTCAAAGACAATCGGACGGACGCGCCGCTCGCGGTTTTGGACGGGATGAAATTCGATTGGAAATATTTTTGGGAGCCGTTCGGGCACGACGGATACTGGATGGGGCCGGAGTATCGGGCCAAGGCCGAAGCCGGAGAGTATGTGATAAAAGTCTGGAGCGCGAACAACGACAGCAAGTATTCGCTGGCCGTGGGCGAGATCGAAGCGTTCAATTTTACGGAGAGCGCGAAGGCGATCAACCTCATTCCGCGATTAAAGCGCGATTTTTTCAACGAATCTCCGGCCGGGTTTATCTTTTCGCCGTTCGGTTGGGGGTATATAATTTTGATGTACGCGCTGGTGTTTATTATAGAGCTCATTGTCTGGCTGGCGGTCAGGAAGCGGTCCTTTCTGCAGAATCAACTATTAATCAACTATCAATCAACTATAATCAACTCTTTTATTGCGATAGGCGTGATCCTGCTTATCGTCGCGATCATGACGACGTGGAATCCGGTGTTGATATTTTTGTCAGGGGCGGCGG